>CAXNER010000079.1:0-5716 GCA_964201315.1 Legionellaceae bacterium | reverse complement strand
TGGGTAACCGTGTACGTGCGGTCCTTGATTTGTCTGGAGCAATTGCATATACCGGTGATGTTGCTGGTCGTGTCTATACAATTATTATTAGTGGTAAAGGCGAGCAGCTGATATCACGAAGAAAAGAGGTGTTTATTACTAATCGTGATGTGAATGCACGTTATGGCATCACTAAGATTGATTTTAAAGGCACAGAAAAAGATGGTGGCCGTGTCATTATTGATGTCACGGATTCAGGGATTCCTATAGATATCGTTCAGGCCGGTAATGAGGTAGTGGCAAATTTCAAGAATACTCGTTTGCCTCAGAAGTTAATGAAACGGTACGATGTCACCGATTTTCATAGCCCCGTTCAAATTATTACTGCAGAACAGGAAGGAAAGCAGACAAGGGTAGTTTTGAAAAATAAAGGCGACTACGGCCATTTTGCCTATCAGGTCAACAAACAATTTATTATCGACGTATTTCCACTTTCTACAGAAGAGTTACAGCAGGCTAAATTGAACAAGAAATTATTTGTCGGAAAGCGTATTTCATTGAATTTTCAAGATATTCAAGTTCGAGCTGTATTACAATTACTGGCAGATTTTACTGGCGTTAATATTGTTGTCAGTGATGCTGTGACAGGTAATATTACGCTACGATTAAATGATGTTCCTTGGGATCAAGCGCTTGATATTATTTTAACAACCCAAGGCTTAGATAAACGCCAAGTTGGTAACGTCTTGCTAATTGATAAAGCTTCAGCGTTCTTTGCTCGTGACAATGAACAGCTTAAAGAACAACTGGCTGTAAAAAAATTAGCGCCAGTTCGTTCTGATCTGTTGCAAATCAACTATGCTAAAGCGATAGATATTGCAACGATGCTTAAGGATAGAACAAATTCGCTGCTGTCGGAGCGTGGTACCTTAAGTGTTGATACTCGAACCAATACAATCTGGTTGCAAGATACAGGCCCTCAAATTGAAGAAATCAGGGCGTTAGTAAAACAGCTTGATATTCCAGTTAAGCAAGTAATGATTGAGGCGCGTATTGTTGATGTGTCTAAAAAATGCGAAGAGGATCTTGGTGTTCGTTGGGGCGTATCTAAACCAAAGCATCTTAGTGGAACACTCCTTGGAGCAAACGAATTAGCAAAGGGTACAGCGGCGGCAGATATTACGCCTATAGCTGAGCGATTAAATTTAGATTTAGTGGCATTACCTGCTTTCGGAGCGCCAGCTTCTATCGGTATTGCCTTGGCAAAACTAGGTGATGGCGTTTTGCTTGATATGGAATTGTCCGCATTGGAGAGCATGGGTAATGCAGAGATAATAGCTAGTCCACGCTTAATGACGACTAATCAACAATCAGCAGTAATTGCATCGGGACAGGATATTCCTTACCAGCAGGCTACATCAAGTGGTGCTACGGCAGTTGCTTTTAAAAAGGCTGTTTTAAGTTTAAAAGTTACACCCCAAATTACGCCTGATGGTAAACTGTTGATGGATTTAGTTATTACGCAGGATGCTGATTCAGGTGATCGAGTGAACGGGGTGCCAATTATTCTGACCAAATCGATACAAACCAATGTGTTGGTGAATAATGGGCAGACTATTGTTTTGGGTGGGATTTACAAGCAAGATAAAAATAATTCCATCACGCGCATACCATTTCTGGGTGGTTTGCCGGTTGTCGGACATTTATTTAGCAGAACACAGACCAAAACAGACAATCAGGAGTTGCTCATTTTCATTACTCCTAGGATAATAACCAACAGTTTGTCGATTACGGCGATGGAGGGGTTACCACAAAATTACGCCAAGGGTGTAGAATTGGATAAATTCGGTAAGCCAGTAGTGATACCACCACAATATCAGGGAGCTCAATAGGACTTAGGGCGTGTGAACCACGTATAATGTATATAAGGATTTCATTTCGATTTCCTGTATTTAGTTGAAGAGGTAAGTAATTTAAAATGAGCATCGTTAAAGTACACAACATATTTTTGATCGGGCCTATGGGGGCTGGAAAGAGCACAATAGGCCGTACTTTGGCAAAAGAGCTCAAACTTGAGTTCTTTGATTCTGACGAAGTGATTGAGGAACGCACAGGTGCTGATATATCCTGGATATTTGACGTCGAAGGTGAAGAAGGGTTTCGTCGGCGCGAACAGAAAGTAATCGATGAGTTGACTCAAAAAAGTAATATTGTATTGGCAACGGGAGGAGGCGTCGTAATGACCCCAGAGAACCGCAATGCTTTAGCTGGTCGTGGGACGGTAATTTATCTTAAAACGTCTTTGCAACAGCAGTTTGAGCGCACGAAGCGCGATACGAAACGACCTTTGTTACAAACAGATGACTTGGAAGGTAGGTTGGAGATGTTGCGTGATGAACGTGAGCCTTTTTATGAGGAAATGGCTGATATCAGCTTTGAAACCGATAAACTAACCGTTAAGGCTGTTGCAAATAACATTATTAAATATATTTATGGCGAAGTCTGACATCTTCCGGCAATTGGCCGTTTTGTCTAGCACACATGAATACCCTATTTATATTGGTAACAATCTGTTATCTGATGTTGAATTACTTGTTCGGCATGTGGCGGCTGAACAGGTGTTGATTGTTACAAATGAGACGATCGCTCCTATATATCTTCCGTGTGTTCAGCAGGCACTGTCTTCAAAACAATGTGATGTGGTTGTGTTGGCTGACGGAGAAATGTATAAAAACCAGAAAAGCTTGTGCACTATTTATGATGCCTTAATCAAACATCACCATCATCGTGATACAACATTAGTTGCATTAGGGGGTGGGGTGATTGGTGACATGACTGGATTTGCAGCCGCAACTTATCAGCGCGGGGTGCGTTTTATTCAGTTTCCCACTACTTTTCTGGCCCAAGTGGATGCATCTGTTGGCGGGAAAACAGCCATTAATCATCCTTATGGTAAAAACATGATAGGCAGTTTTCATCAACCGCATGCTGTGATTATGGATTTAAAAACATTAACAACATTGCCTGAGCGGGAATTTCGAGCAGGCTTTGCTGAGGTTATAAAATATGGGATTTTGGTTGGGGGTGAGTTTTTAAATGGCCTTAATATACTATTAGCAGAGGGCTTGATGCGCGCTTCATCAAACCAGTTAGCCGAGCTCATCGCAGAATGTTGCCTTATCAAAGCTAGTTTTGTTCAAGAAGATGAACGGGAAATGGGTCGGCGGGCTTTGCTTAATCTCGGTCATACCTTTGCACATGCATTAGAGGCGCACACCAATTACCAACGGTGGTTGCATGGTGAGGCCGTGGCAATAGGCCTTTATTGTGCTGCATTGTTATCACATCAATTGGGGTCTTTAGATAAAAGAAGTCTCGCTTTGGTTGATTCATTACTGATTGCAGCACAATTGCCGCATAGAATACCCAGAGATATTGATTTGGAACAAGTGTATACATTGATGTTCAATGATAAAAAAATTAGAAATAAGGCGTTACGTTTTGTGCTGATGAAAGCTTTCGGTGATTGTTACCTTGATAATGAAGTGACAGAGGAAAGTTTGCGTCATTTACTAATGAGTGCGGTTGAGGGGACTACCAATGAGCAATGAAGCAATAAATACGGTGTCAGTGAAGGCACCAGCAGTCAAGGTTGTGTTCAAACCTGTGTCCTGGTTGAAAAAAATTGATTTTGTTAAGCGATTAGTTTTAGACAATAATATTTTGATCTCTCTCATTGGTGAGCCGGGCCGCGGAAAAACGACCTTTGCAACGTTGTTGCAAGAGTCACTTCCACCCCAAATAATGCCATACAAGATACCGGTAAGCCCTTTGTTTGACAGGGAAATATTTTTGCAACAACTCAGTGTTTTGTTAACCGGTAGTGATGGGCAATCAATTTCTGGTTTTATTGCTGAAAGCAACGAAAAGAAGCAGCACACCCTACTTATCATTGATGATGCACATCATCTTTCTGCAGATTTTATTGAAGAAATTCTCTTTGAGTTAAAAAAACAGGGTAGTAGCGGCTATTTTCATGTGTTCATGATATCTGATTTTTCGTTAGTCTCTATCTTGACTGATTTGGCTGAGGAGAAATACAAGGATATGATCCATAGTATTGAGGTGGGTCCCTTGAATGAGAGTGAAATAAAAACGTACGTGCTTCAAAATTTGTTACTTTTCCGGGGTGTTGATAAAATAATCTCTGATGAAAGGGCGAAGCAATTTCTTCAGTTGACGCAGGGGCATCTTCTTGAAATTAACCGAGAAATGGCCGCTTTTTTTAGTGACTTGACGATATTACCGTCTTCTCAGAAACCCGTCTTATTTAACAAAATGAGTGTGGCTGCGGGTGTTTTTTTATCCATTGTCGGGGCTGCTTATTTCTTGCAGTCCAAACCTCTTGAATTACCATCAACACAGTTGGTTAAACAGCAAGGGCCACAATTAAATGCTCTGCCAGTTGCACAGATTGAAAAAAATAGTAGTAGTGATGTCCCTGCTTATTATGTTGCGGCTGTCAGGCAAGAAATACTCCCAACCCCCCTGCACCGAGAGAAACTTGTTGAAACTAGCATAAACGATGCCTCAGATTTACCAAGCATGGTGATTATGGATAAAGTTGTTGTTGCCCCCAAGGTTATTGTTCAACATAATTCGCTACCAATAGAAAAATCCAAGCCAGTTCCTGTGCGCTCATTGGCGTCGTTAAACTCAGTGAAATTAAAACCATTGGTAGAGCAAAGTCGTTATACTATTCAATTAATTGCGAGCCATAAAAGAGACGAGCTGAGACGTTTCATTCAACTGCATCATATAAAGGGAAAAACACAGGTACGTCTTACTAAACGAAAGGGCACTGTTTGGTATGTATTAACCATGGGCGAATACAGCAAACGTCAGCATGCAAAACAAGCGGTCAGTCATTTACCAAAAGATATTGTGCAATTTAAGCCGTGGGTACGCTTGGTGAGTGATTTGAAGGCAGTGGGGGCAGGTTAGACATTTTCTCCAATCGATCTTTTTTATGCCATTGATAAAAACCGATAAACGCCATGCCTGTGTATGGAAGCATAAGAAGTGTGTGAAAAGGCAAGGTCTTGTGCCAATACATCAATGCATAAAGGGCGTCTGCGATTAGCCAAAGTATCCAGGTCGTTATTATTTTATAGCACATTAGTAGCTGGGCCACGAGGCTCAGCGATGTTGTAAGGGCATCAAGTTTAGCAACTGTAGAATGAGAAAATGACATTAATAAATTAAAAATTAGGGCATAAAGTCCAAGTATTGTTATGCATAGAGATAATAACTGCTTGTTTGAAAGTCGTTTTATCGACGTGGACCCAAGGTGCTTTTGTTTTGACCATCGATGCCAGCCATAGCAAATGCTCAAGAAATAAAATGACTGTAAAGCCATATCAGCATAGATTCCATTTTTCCAATAAAGCCAACTATTAAAGCACGTAGAAAACAATCCTATAGGCCAGGCCTTGGAATCTACTCGTATGAAATAATAAGTTGAAAGCAGAGAAGCACATGCACCAAGCAAATCGTATACTATCAAAAAAATCTCTTCGTGGTTTTTTTAAATAGCCTTATTTTAACGCAATTGAATGTAACTAGGAAATTCTCTTCAATCCCCACTATATTTCTGCTAACCTTTCAAGCATAGACAGAACTTAATAGTAAACCTTAGGTGTTTTAGTTTTTCTCAAATCGTTTGAAAAAAATTAAA
>CAXNER010000078.1:0-5802 GCA_964201315.1 Legionellaceae bacterium | reverse complement strand
TTGTTTGTGCATCCATTTCATCAATACCAAGAATCAAAGCTATGCGCGCCCCACTTTTATCAGCCTTCTTGAATTGGCTTTTAAAGCTTCCCCCAGCTGTATGCACGACCACAGACCAACAACGTTTATCATCGCGCAATGATTCAGCTAATACCAATCCACGTTGCGTTGCCTCGTCTCCGATAGCAATAACAAATAGAGTCGGTGGGGGTTCTGTTAAAGGTGCTAATACAACTGCTTCTATCAACAACAAGAGTCGCTCAACGCCGATGGCAAAACCAATTGCAGGTGTTGCACTGCCACCTAATTGCTCAACTAATGCATCGAAACGACCGCCAGCACAAACCGTAGCTTGGCTCCCTAATTGATCAGTGACCCATTCAAAGACGGTATGTCCATAGTAATCTAAACCACGCACTAGAAAAGGGTTTATTGTGTACTGAATGTTAAGTGCTTTTAACCCGTTGCATAAATCAAAAAAATGTTGACGACTTTGCTCACTGATAACATCAATTAATTTTGGAGCTTTGGCTATCAATGCTTGCATTTCTGGGTTTTTACTATCAAGAATTCGTAGTGGATTTTTATCCAATCGTCGCTTGCTATCTTCATCAAGCAAATCAAAATTGGGTTTAAAATAGTCGACTAATAGATCGCGATATGCTTGGCGCTCAGCCAATGATCCTAGTGTATTTACTTGTAAATGTAGGGCGTCAGAAATGCCGAGTACATCCCAAAATCGTTTACAGATAGCTATCAACTCGAGCTCAATGCCGACGCCACTTATACCAAAAACTTCCACACCAAATTGGGTAAACTGACGGTAACGTCCTTTTTGTGGTTTTTCATGACGAAACATCGACCCAGAATACCATAATTTTTGTTGTTGATTGTGCAATAGCCCATGTTCTAAGCAGGCACGAACACAGCCAGCTGTGCCTTCTGGCCTCAACGTTAAACTGTCACCATTTAAATCATTGAACGTATACATTTCTTTTTCAACGATATCTGTTACTTCACCAATAGTACGTTTAAATAATTGCGTACTTTCTAACACAGGCAATCGAATTTCTTGATAGCCATAATCACCTAAACAACGCGCAAAAGTTTGCTCCAAATGGCGCCAAGCAAAACTTTTATCAGGCAAAACATCATTCATGCCGCGTATTGCTTTGATCCGCTCAGCCACCTTCTTTCTCCACCGTATCAAGCTGACTTCTGGATGACAGTAAGGATCTCATTTTAGATAAATCTGTTAATCTGATTTCAGTTTCCGATTTACTAGGAGAGTTGTCAGCACGGCTTATATTTGAAGGAAACAAACGTTCGTTATCTTTATTTGTATACCACCACATCGCAACGGCTGTTAAAACAATGACTGCAAAAAACACCGTTACCCATCGAATGGCGTGCTCAGCTTTATTTGTTTCTCTACGACTTTGCCACAATGCTTTTTCAGATTTTTGTTCGACCGTATACAAACCATTGAAGATGTCTAGTAATGGTTGGGGCGCTGCACCAAGTAAGTTTGCGTAAGCACGAATATAGCCTTTTATAAATACAGGTTCGGGCATACTGTGATACTCGTCAGCTTCCAATAATTCGATGATTCGTACACGCAAGTGTAATTTACCAGCGATGTATGCAGTGCTATACCCTTGTTGTACCCGCCCAGCAGCAAGCTTGGCGCCTGGTTTAACATCCCGTTGTTCTTCAGCCTCATCCATTGTTTGTGTCGTATTCATTTTTTCCTCCGGTATTGTCCGAAAAGCTGTGCAAACGTGCTTTATAATCTGCTTCCAGTTCTAGTTTTCCTGCCTTATGCGCAACATCAGCCGCCATTGCTAACAACGTACGGTCGCCGAGCGTAAGGTTTTGGTGTTTTTGCAAATAGGTCAGAGCCTCATTAATATTTCCCTGTTTCACTTCGATATTAACCAACTCATATAAAGATTGTTCTAGAGAAGGATCTTGGTCCAATGCCTGATTAAAGTATTTGATAGCACTCACATAATCGGGAATAGCCATTACGCAGAGACCCGCATTTTCATAAGCCCCTGCAGTGTGATCATATTTAATGTCTTTCACCGCTTTTAAAAAATAGGTTTCAGCTTGTTTATACTTACCTAGCCGGCACAAAAATGTACCATAATTATTCAATTGTGTCCCTGCTTTTGGCGCTGCAGCCATTGCTTTTTGGTAATATAATTCAGCTTTATCCATATCACCGCTTTTTTCCATAAAATATGCCATTGATGCATTCACATTCGGGGAGTTTGGTGCTTGGGACATAGCAAGCACTAACTTACGTTTAGCACGGGATCTGTCCCCTTGGTTAAGATAAGCCAAACCTAACCTGGTATTGTAAGCAGCTGCCTCTTGGCGTTTGGATTCACTAACATTTGACTTGTCTTTTACTTCGCCATTATGTTGACAAGATTGCAATAATAACAAGCCAATAATGGGTAGAAGGTAGTGAAGTTTCAATACATACTCACATGACAATTAAAAAAGGTTGGTTATTATAACCGCGAACCCATGAATTTAAAAAGCTTTGTGTCTTTGTGCCACCACACTTAGAGCCAGATGGCGCTAAGTTAAGGGATTTTAGCCTCCCAAAAGACTGGACGTTTCCCATAACATAACGATCAACATTGATTATTTATTCTTAACAAGAGCCAATTCTATTGTGTCTCAGTGCCTGGCCGTTGCTCTTTAGGTAAAAAATGCATTTTCTGCCATCGCCGCGAGCGACTTGTTTTATCCTTAACCTCACCAGCCAGTTGTCCACACGCTGCGTCAATGTCGTCACCCCGTGTTTTACGAGTAATGGTATTAATTCCTTTCAGAACGAGCTGATCACGAAACGAATTTATTGTTTCCTGTGGAGAGCGCTCATATTGTGTAAGTGGAAAAGGATTAAAGGGAATTAAATTAACTTTTGCAGGAACATTTTGTAACAGTTTAATTAATTGAGCAGCATGGTGTGGCTGATCGTTAACACCTTTAAGCATTACATATTCAAACGTAACAACGCGTTTAGGCTCGTTCTTAAAATAGTCTCTACAGATATCCATTAATTGAGCTAATGGGTATTTTTTATTGATAGGCACCAATTCATCCCTCAGTTCATCTGTAGGAGCATGCAATGAAACTGCAAGAGAAACTGGGCTCCGTTCCCTTAGCCGCTCCATTTCGGGGATTACGCCAGATGTGCTTAATGTTACACGCCGCTTTGATAATCCATAAGCGAAGTCATCCATCATGATATCCATGGCAGACACGACATTATCAAAATTAAGCAATGGCTCTCCCATTCCCATCATTACTACATTGGTCACACGTTTATCATGTGCGCCTTGTTTTTGAGATAATTCACGTACCGCAAGCCATACTTGGCCGATAATTTCAGCGGTACTTAAATTTCGATTGAACCCCTGTTTTCCAGTAGAGCAAAAAGTGCAGTTTAAAGCGCACCCTACTTGTGACGATACACACAACGTACCACGTTTCGTTTCGGGAATATAAACGGTTTCAATGCAGTTACCACAGTCAAGTTTTAATAACCATTTGTGGGTGCCATCATTTGATTGTTGGCAGCTTACAATTTCTGGTAACTTGATTTCAGCAGTTTGTGTCAGTTGCTCGCGCAACACTTTGCCCAAATTAGTCATTTGTGCAAAATCATAAAAACCAGCTTGATGAATCCACTGCATCAATTGCTGCGCACGATAAGGCTTCTCGCCACAATCACTAAAAAATTGACGCATTTGTTGATAATTAAAATTGAGTAGATTGACCTTTGGATTCATCAGCTGATTCAAACCACTTAAGCTCTTAAACAAAGTTCATGTGGCTCAAAGAAATAAGCTATTTCTTCTGCCGCAGTTTCTGCGCCATCTGAACCGTGAACAGCATTAGCATCAATGCTATCAGCAAAATCAGCACGAATAGTTCCGGGAGCTGCATCTTTTGGGTTTGTGGCACCCATGAGATCACGATTTTTCATGACAGCATTGGGACCTTGCAACACTTGGATCATAACGGGACCTGAAATCATAAAAGACACCAGATCGTTAAAAAAAGGACGGGCTTTATGAACGGCGTAAAAGCCTTCTGCTTGTGCGCGTGACAATTGTGCCATTTTAGCAGCAACGATGCTCAAGCCTGCATTCTCAAAACGGGTATAAATTTGACCAATCACAGCTTTAGCAACAGCATCTGGTTTAATGATTGATAGGGTGAGCTCGGTAGCCATTATAAAAACTCCAGTTAAAATGGCGCATTATACATGAAAAGAGCACTGACTAGCTAATAAAAATTAGGGGTAGCACCACTTGTTCCTTTAAATAAATCACCTTGTTCCGAGCGTAGCTAGGAATCTCCTGCGTTACTCACGATTTACTCGAGTACATAACTCAAAAATCTGCCATTAAAATCATATTCAATGTTTAATTGCTCAGGCCAATCTTTTTATGAAGGGGTTTGATATTCATACCCTTGAATTTTTTCTTGATATTTTGCAGCATATTACAAAGAGGTCTAATGGCTAAAATCCAGTTAATGTAATCTTAAAGTTAAGTACTCTGAACCTCTGGGTTGCTTCACGTTGCTCACAATGAGAGGCCATGGTGCTTTTCAAAGTTCGCCTCACTACTCCCCGCCAATAAAAGAATCAAAGTAAAGTGAGGAGCGGTTATCTTGATCCCTGGCGTTGTCAACACGGTAATCGGGCAAATATTTAATGCATTCTGTCGCTCTAAGAATCAGGTCATAGAACTGTCTTCTGTAACTACGTAACTGAATACCTATGTCTTCTGTTTGTTCAACATACGGTCTGAGTGTGTTTTCAATGGTTTTCTTAAGATCAATAACCTCGCGCAAGGCCCCAGATATTTCTTGTCGTAGTTCATTGTTTAATTCAATCTCAAGAACCTCAGCCATTTTTCCCCAGAATAAAGATGAAACGGCTAAGATTTCTTCCTCGTCATTGTTATAGTGGATCAAGGCCCTTCTAATCGCCTGCTGGGTTAATTTATCATCCTTAACCACCCCTTTTGCTCTTAATCTCTGACCAATGATAGTAGACGCCATCTGTAACGAATGCTGAAGCTCTGTCGATATATTAATGAGTCTCGCTTGGCTCTCGGCGATTAGGTGCCGGTGCGCTGACTCTATCCGCTCGAAAGACTCTCCCGCGTCAAGAAGTTTGGTGCGCTCGTTTTCCAAATCCTCGCGAGTAGTTCCACCCGGCGACTCATCACTTTTGCCACCTTCACCCGACAATAAATAATCTATAAATAATTTCTGTACATACAGTTGATAGTCTTGGGCTTGTTGAAGAATAATGCCATTGAATATATTTTTTAAAGGTACACTCAAGAGTTGATGATAGATACTTTGCGGATTTTTCATGGCTGCAACTAATTCATCATTTTCAATGCGAATATTAAATCGCTCAAGAACACGCTTAGCCGTAAGTAATCCATACGTTGAAAACCACATAGATAATTCTGTTTGTGCTATTTCTTCAGTCATAATTAATCCAATATGAATTTCAGCATCTTGCGTTATGTGCTTGTGAATGAATGGGCGTCTTCAAAATCTACACATTCAATCATACCCATGTTATAACGCATATTTTAAAATTATAGTGTATTCAACCATGGTAAAGCCAGATATTGATGATTTGCAAATTCTTAATGATTTTCTGCGCGTATCAACACCCAATGCGTGGGTAGAGTATGCCCTTCAACAGATCCCTATATTATTGATAGATCACGCCCATTGTGAACGTAAAGC
>CAXNER010000077.1:0-5805 GCA_964201315.1 Legionellaceae bacterium | reverse complement strand
CTCACAGGCAAACAATATCTCAGACTCTACACCGTCAATTTTTTCAACGACTCGCTTCATAAATGCTTGTAATTCGTCGACAGAAAAAACATTTGCTAATGAAAGCATCGGTTGACGATGAGCCACTGGTTGCAGCGCAGAAACGGGACTTACACCAACACGTTGCGTGGGAGAGTCGCTGCTAATGTAGTGGGGGTACTGCGCTTCCAACGCTTGCAACGCCTTAAATAGGCGATCATATTCAACATCTGGAACGATAGGATCATCCAAGACATAGTAATGGTATTCATAACGTCTAAGCTTTTCACGCAGTGCATTAATCTCTGCTGATATTTCATCATTACTCATTCACATCTAACCTCTGAAAAATATCAATTGATTCCCTTCGCCCCTTGGGGAGAAGGTGTCGCTGCGCGACGGATGAAGGGCTCTTGAGATGGCACACTCTCAATAGAGCTTAAAATCATAGTTAACACGCCCTCTATATCATTAAAAACTTCATTGTTCCAAAATCGTAACACTCTATAACCACGCGCCATCAAATGCTCTGTGCGTTTCAGATCATATTCAACCGCAGCAATATGTTGGGACCCATCAATCTCAATAACCAATTTCATCTCACGGCAAGCAAAATCAGCAATATAATTATCAATCATGTATTCTCGCACAAACTTGTAACCGTTCAACCGCCTGTTTCGTAAAAAATACCACATTCGATTTTCAGAATCGGTCATTTCTTGTCTTAAAGATCGAGCACGTTCCTTCATCATTATCCCTAAAAATCCTCGACCCTTTCAAAACCATGCCACTTGAGGGCGCCCTCATCCGTCGCTTTGCGACAGCTTCTCCCCGTGGGGAGAAGGGATACTTGATTATTTAAATAGATAGCCCTGAAGATGAGAAGATGGGGCATGAGTTACCCTGCTTTTATTAAAGCACTGTATACTATGCCGATATTTTTTAAAACGTTAAGGTTCAAATGTTTAATCTATCTGGCTTGCCCATTCTTGAATGCATTGCTATTGGTCAATCCCTCCTTCTTCTCTGGCTCCTAAAACGCCAATTTCAGCAACGCTCTCAGGCTGACATGCATTATGATAAATTACAAACGGCACTTACCACTCAAATTCACCAATTGCACGTTGATTTACAACATGCCTACCAAACAGGGCAGCACACTATTTTCGAAAAAATGACACAAAGCCAGTTAAGCAATCAACAACTCATCACTGAAACCATGCAGCGTCAAATGGGCGATGTCCGTGAACAAATGAGCCATAGTTTTAAACAACACTCAAGCTCACTTACATCCCACCTTCATACCCTTACCGAAGAAATACGCACGCATTTGCATAGCCTAACGCAGCAAGTTAATCATCGCCTAACCGAAGGGTTTGAAAAAACATCCACAACGTTTACCGATGTCGTAAGGCGATTAACAATCATTGATGAGGCACAAAAACAAATTACAGAGTTATCGTCACACGTCATGAGCCTTCAAGACATTCTTATTGATAAACGAGCGCGTGGCGCTTTTGGCGAAGTGCAATTAGCAACACTGATTGCCAACATGATCCCGAGCACCCATTACAGCTTGCAATACACATTAAGCAACCAAAAACGAGCTGATTGTATTTTATTTTTACCAGAACCCACGGGTAATATCGTTATTGATGCCAAATTTCCGTTAGAAACCTATCAAAAACTCATGAATACAGATGCATCATCTGTGGAACGAAAAACGTTACAGCAACAGTTTCGCCAAGATTTACAAAAGCACATCAAAGATATTGCTGAGAAATACATTATTCCTAATGAAACAACCGATGGTGCAGTAATGTTTATTCCTGCCGAATCTATCTTTGCTGAAGTGCATGCCAATTATCCTGAAGTAATTGCTATGTCACAGCGCCTAAAAGTATGGCTTGTGTCACCAAGCACATTAATGGCTGTATTAACAACAGCGAGAGCTGTATTAAAAGACGACGCCACACGAAAACAAGTTCATATTATCCAGAAACATTTACATGCACTAGCCGATGATTTTCAACGCTTCGAAAAACGTATGGACAAGTTATCAAAACACATCGATTTAGCTCATCAAGATGTGAATGAAGTAAATACGTCTGCTAAAAAAATCACCCAACGTTTTCAGAAAATTGAATCGGTTGAGCTAGACGCCAAGGAGTTAGAATTAGAAATAGAATTAATCAAGGATTGAGCGCTGCTTACAAATGGCGTCCATGGAACACAGGATAGAAGGATCTAACTATTGAGCACCAACTGATACAGTAGGCCTGATTTTAATGCATTCTATTTTAATTCAGGCGGATAGATTAATTTATACGTAAGACACACAAACCACTTGTAATAACCTTATCTTCATTTTCACCACACACTTACCCACAGATATTGTGGATAAGTGGTCGGTGTCGCGAAATGTTTTGATTATAAAATAACCTTGTTGCTATCATTTTTCTCACCCTGATTTGCTTGAGACTAGATTGGTACTTTGCTCACACTGCTACCGTTGTTTTATGGCTGCTTCTTCAACAAGTTGACAATCATTTGCAGCGGCGCTCGCAACTTTATCAATTTTTGGACGAACGTCGCCTGCAAGATATCGCGTAAGCTGTCTTGCATTAAAACCAAGCACCGAAGCATAGCCTGCGCTTTTCGTAGTTTCATCCGATTTCATACGGCTTCTGCCCATTTGACCGCCTTGCTTTGTGTGACCGATTAATGGCTCAATACCTGCGCGTCGATCATGAAGAAGTTGACGAATAGGCCCTGGTGTTTTCTCAAGTGGGGCCTCCAGCGTTCGATTGGGTCTTGGTAAGTAAATATCTTTGACTCCAGCGGCTTCAAGGCGCCGCTCATTATCAAAAGAATAATACCCTTTATCGGTTGCGATTGATTGTAATACACCCTGACCAAAGAGGTTCTGATGCAAGGCAATCATAGCCGGTAACGACGGAGCATCAGGCATATAAACAGAGGTGCATTCGCCCACAACAAGAAAGTTACCGTCAATGCGACCCAGTTGATAAGCGCGGCCAAATTGTAGCCCCTTGTTTAATTTCCCTTTGTTAAAGCAACCCACATCATAGGCATGCAATGACAAAATGGTTGTGTTAATAATGCCTTCAAATAGATAGCCATGTATCTGCAGAAGCAATTGGCATCCCCGCCAAGAAAGAATGTCCAGGGCGCGACGAATCGACCAGCATTTGCCTGCAGGTACCTTGTTGGTCAATTGATGCATATTATTGAGCACTGGCAGCACCTCCTCGTAGGTCTCGCTCCACAACCGTTTTTGCACTGATTTTAATAATTCGGCTGGTGATTTATCCCGTTTGAGGCGAAAATAATAGAGAGCTATCTGTTTCAGGCGACTGATATTGACGTGATAGATTTGTTGGCCTGTATGACAATGTTGGTTAAGCGCTTTGGCCGCTGTTTTGGTAAGAATGGCGATCTTGAGTAACAAATTAACTAGCGCAGGATAGATGGTATTAGACTCTTGAACAGTCGAGTCTACATCATAATTTGCTGGATTGGCATAACCCAACTTGACTGCCTGCTGACTCATCATATTAGCAAGCGTCCTCTGTGTTTCGGCCGTTAGTCGCGAACGAAAGGTTTCGATTTTTGTATGGTCTGGCGCATGCCATTTTTTTAACAACCCATAACCACAAAACAGGCGAAAAGCTCCGTTATCACGTACTTGCTGTTCAGCCACACGATCCGTTAAATCAAACATCTGCTGCAAAATATAAACACCTAAATGGATGCGCACTCGTATGGGTCGCCCCATCCACCAACATTTTTTTTCGGTGCGTTTTAAATCAGGCAAAATAACTTCAAGCATTTCATCCCAAGGAAGATTACGTGCTAATTTCAATAGTCGATGGTCTGAGCTTATTTTAATCATCACATCACCGCCCTCGATGTCCTTTGTAAATCCATCTACATCTAAACTCATTCTGCACTCAAGTCATCGTATCGTTTTTTGCTTTGGAACCAGCTTGCTGGCGCCACCACTTAAATACATCAAATTCCACCACCATATGGACAAATGCTTACGAAGCATGCGCCGCCTTAGTCGGTAGGTATTGTAGTGCTTCATGAGGCCCAAGTAGGAATTCATGCTGGACAGAAAAGCAGCCTGCTCATCTTTGCTGGGCTTTTTTTCGTAAGTGATAAGACTACTCTGAACAATCGCGTCGTAAAAATTCCCTTTGATGCGCCTCCCGCTCGTGATGTGGTTGGGTTGAATGACCATACCAAGAAAATGAACCCCTTTACTGTAATGTTGCAAGTACATTTTACGGGGATGCAAGGTGAGCTTCAGTGCGGACTGAAGAAAATCAGCAATTTGAGGAATCAGCGTCTTTAAGTGTTCATGGCTTGGGTGCACCAAGACAAAATCATCCACGTAACGACCATAGTAGCGTACGCCTAAATCGTGTTTGATAAAATGGTCCAATGCGTTCAGATACACATTGGCAAATATTTGACTGGTCAGATTGCCAATAGGTAAACCGCAAGCTGTCGCTGAGTGAAACAGGCTTTTGTCCGGCGGTAAATCGCGCCATTTATGACGACCTCCTTTGATAAAACAATTTCTGGTTGGCTTGTTGCTCAAGATTTTATGGCACAGGGTAAGCACGGTGGCTTTATCGTATGAATGGTAATGATGCACGATGAGGTCGCGTAGTTTTTTCCATAAAATACGTTTGTCAATCGCCATGAAAAACCCCTGGATGTCCAGCTTCAATACATAGCAATCTTGGGTATAATTGCGCGAGCATTGCCTGATGAAGCGGTCAATACGTTGGATGCCAAAGTGGGTGCCTCGCCCTTTGCGGCACGCGTAGCTGTCGTAAATAAAAATCGTCTCAAACAGGGAGTTGAGCTTATTTATAATCAGATGATGCACCACGCGGTCTCTAAAATCCGCAGCAAAGATTTCGCGCTTAACGGGTTTATCTACAATGAACGCAATGGAGCGCCCTGGGATATAGGTGCCCGCATTGATTTCATGCCATAAGGTGACCAGCTCCTGCTCGTAATCCAACTCAAAGGCCAGCGCGTTCATGGTGCTGCGTTTGTTAGTGCGGCAATCGGCATAGGCTTCAAATAAATCAGCTAATTCGATGCGTGCATTACGGCTGGCCGCCTCTGTTAAATCGCTCTTAGTCATCTCGCTACTTAAAAAAATATGGGCCATCGCCTGATGACCCATAGGATTAACTTGTTTTATTTAAAACCCCGGGAACAACGGACACCCAGCTGATTGTTCTTATCGTTGTTGTTCTGATTGCTGACGCCACCGGACGCGAAGTACTGGTTCCACGCGTTGTTCTGTGGATTGCCAGAGTTCTCGGTAGAACTCCAGTAGTTGCCTGCAATTCAGAGGCGTTTTGGTCGTAGGCAAGGCATCTTGCTCAGACGCGACTATACTCCCCAGGCCTACAATACAGCCCAAGCAGTCCCTCTGCGCTTTTAAATAAAACCTGCTCGCTCATAACCGCCGTGACGGCTATGATTCTGGCTTCATCGGTTTGCATTACGCCAACCAACGACCTGCTTGCCGATGCTCTCTAAGAGCCCACTGAGAAGGGCTTGCTTTCTCATCGGCAATAATTTCATGTCCACGCATAGGCGGATTTTTAATTTTAACAACTCAAATTCATCTAAAAACGCATCTAAATGCCCCGCTTTGCTGGTGGATTTGTTCGCGCGATAAATACTTCCGGTTAATTTTAAGACGTCTCGGCGCATGTCTTCTCCTAAAGTGAA
>CAXNER010000076.1:0-5847 GCA_964201315.1 Legionellaceae bacterium | reverse complement strand
AACTGGTCTTTTTCTCGTGCGCAACATTATTGCGTCAATACGCTTATCCACCAAATGATTGATCGCAGCAGCGCTACCCGCACATAAACCAATACCTAAAAGGCTAGCACCCAACGTGGATAAGGGCACCCAACCTGGAGTGGCAAGATACATACCGACCACCACAGTTAATAACATCAGCGCAACCACTCGCGGTTTGCACAATTCGACGTAGTCGCGCCAAACTGAACCTAGACGCGGTTTAGTACTAGCGAGCATAGGCTGTGTCTCCTGTAGCTAAATAACGCATCTTAAACATTGTGGCCAACAATAAAGCCGCCACCCCGTTATGAAGCACAGCAACGACTAGCGGTAAAAAATACACCACATTAGCAACACCCAGGGCAAACTGAATCACCACAAGCGTTATTGCGAGCACTGCTGTCCTGCGCAAATATTTTTCTTTAACGCTGTGAAGCAGAAATGCTGACAAAATAAGTACGTACATTGCCGCCACAATCGCCCCTATTCGATGGATAAATTGAATGGTAATTCTTACATCACTATCAAGTATACCGCCTTGATAATTAGCGCCGACTGGTGAAAAAAGATTAAATCCCTTCATAAAATGCAGGACAGGAAACCAAACGCCATTACACCGAGGGAAACCAATGCAAGCAATACCTGCATAATTAGAGCTCACCCAACCGCCTAAAGCAATTTGGCAAAAAACAATCACCATGCCAAGACCAATCCAACATCGCCACCGGGGTCTATTTTCGCCATGAGTACTCATTAACTGCATGCAAAAATAACAAAGGATAGCGAAGATGAGCATCCCACCCAGTAAATGCCCCATTACCACGACCGGCAAGAGCTTTAAGGTCACGGTCCACATTCCAAGTGCGGCTTGAAATACAACCAATAGGATTAACGTCAGAGGCAACACCCATGGAAGAGAATGCCCACGCTGACGCAATCGCCATACGCTCACCCCCATCACCAAAATCAATAAACCCAATGTCCCTGCGGCATATCGATGAGCCATCTCAGTCCACGCTTTGCGCGACTCAATAGGGATAAGGGGGTAGTGACGCTGGGCATCAACCAGATCGTTGTGTACACTCGGCAACACCAAGTGCCCATAACAACCGGGCCAATCGGGACAGCCTAATCCCGCATCGGTCAACCGGGTGTAGGCGCCAAGCATGACAACAAGCAAGGCTAAAACACTCGCAACTACTGCTATAAAACGTATTGATTTCAATGGCATAGAGCTATTCACTCATTTTGTTAAAAGTTGTTTAATATCATGATAAATATCATCTGGATTCACCTCAGTGGAATAAGCGAGCACCAAATAATCATCGGGATTAACTATATAAATCGCAAGATTGTTCTGCAATAAAAGCATGCGGTCATGTTCACTGACTGATAATTTCGATAACTGGATGTCTCGCTCATGCAAGGCTTTTGCTAATTTATCAGATAATTGCGGTGCATTAGGCCCTAATAGCAATCGAGCGTCTACTTCATACAAGCGACGCCCGAGTGCCAACCGTATGCGAGCCAATTTATCCAATTGCAAAATACAGCTTTTTTTACATGCATTGGGACTCCACAGCACTAACTGCCACTTTGAGCGGGCTGCTTGAGAATCTGTAAGCGTCAATAAAACAGGCGGACTTAACAGTATGCCTTTATTTGTTGTAGCCTCACCTAGCCATGCCGGGTGCGTATAAAAAAGATAGGCCGATAGACCTGGAGCTGCGAACAATAAAGACAGTAGCAGCAAGACAACGTAATTACGACGAACAATTTTCATGTTTTTTTCTTTATATTTAGTGCAATAAACAGGATAAAAACAACCAATGCCATGGCAAACCACTGCAATGCATAGGCATAATGCCGTTGAGGCGGCATGGCGACGATAGCCCATTCACGCACAAAGCCATTGGCCTCATGGTTACCGAGGCGGATGATAAACGGATAGACTGATTTATGCAAAAATTGACTGATGAGCGGCGTATCAATGAGTTCAACCACGGCCAAATTTGCTTGTTTTTTTTCTAATGACTGTCCCAACAACCAATGTTTGGTAGATGGATAATACACACTACCTACCACTGTAATCAAACCGTTCGGCGTATTCGTTATAGGAAATACCTGCCGAGTCATATCACCAGCGAGCCATCCTCTGTCGACCAACATCACCTGACCATTTGATAACACAAGCGGCGATATCACATGATAACCAAACTGGTGTTGATAATGCTGATTATCAAGCAAAAAAACCTGGGGCAGAAAATGTCCCTGCACAATCATTTGTTGGTATTGAAAAGGTAATTTATGGCCAATGCCCCACTTTACCGGCACTTCTTTTGCTAATGCGAGGTGTGCGCTTAACATTTGTTGTTTTTCATCAGCTCGTTGTAATTGCCAAAACCCCAAGCGGCTAAGAAATAGTATAGAAAAAAGTGCTAACAAACTCATTCGCCAACGAGGGGTGAAACGAACATTAAAACCGGTTAAACTTGCCATAGGTCTATCTTCTTTTTAAATATCCAAGGAGTATAACAAATGCTCACCAAAACCATCATTTTAATTGCCATGTTATTCATTTTAATCTCCCTGGCAAGCGGTCTTGTTTTCCTTATTCGTGACGAAGGTAAAAGCAAACGTGCCGTTAAAGCATTAAGCTTAAGGATTGGCATCTCTTTAGCTTTATTTCTTTTTCTGTTTTTAGCCTTTAGTCTTGAATGGATTAAACCGCACGCAGTATAACAATAGGTACCCATAATGATAACGCTTATTTTTTTGGTCTATTTATTACTAGGGCTTCAATTGGTCTTTAAACCCAATAAATTTATAAACGTACAATTTATTTTTTGTTTATTTCTCACCATGCTATCTTTTAATTATCATAGCCACTTACTGGCATCACTATGAACCAAAACAAACTACATCAAATAGGAAATACTGCAGGCCTTCTTATGGTCTGCGTGATTTTAACCATAGCATTCGGTGACCAAGTCTACCGGCATGATATGCCTTGCCCACTTTGCTTACTGCAAAGAACTGGCTTTGTGGCTATCGGTTTGTGCTTGTGCATGAATCTAAAAAATGGCATCAAAACAACACATTATGGCTTAATGACGCTAGCGGCATTGCTCGGGTTTGCCACATCCATAAGGCAAGTATTCTTGCATTTGGCACCTGGTGACCCTGGTTATGGTCACTTATTATTCGGCTTCGATCTATACATCTGGTCTGTAACTGCGTTTACAATTGTCATAGTGCTAATCGCTATTGCAATGCTTTTTGAGCATGGCTTTACTCAAAGCCAACAAAAACCAGGACGCACAATACGTGCTATTATAATTCTTTTTCTCGTCTTGATTCTTGCCAATCTAATCAGTACATTTGTTGAATGTGGTATATCGGCTTGTCCAGACAATCCAGTTGGGTATACTTTGCTCGGATAAGCTTAAAATAATAAAAAACAGGGACGACTATGCTACGTGTTATTTTTTTATTTTTAATGGTGTCTGTAGCCGCACATGCGGACACGATTGATCATTACATGAACATCGCCAACAATATACCGCAGATGGAAATGAAAGCGGATCAACAATCCCAAGCTTGGGCACGCTCCGCAAGAACCATGCTTATTTTAACAAGTGAAAGCATTGCTGAAACACTAACACTCGCTAATGAATCAGCAAACCAGGCAGGAACACCTTTCTTTTGCCTACCGGCCGGCGTACAGCTAAATCCAGCGACTCTAAATGATCTTATTCAACAAACCTACCGTGAAATTTCCAGTCAACAGAGTGATAAGGACAAAATGACGGTATCACAAGTAGCTCTTCTTGGTTTGAAAAATAAATATGCCTGTCATCCGCAGGCTCAAGCCAATAATCAGATGACAAGCGTTGGCGCATTAGTGGCAGAAACAATGGCGCATCGTTAACTTTGACTAAATTCCTCAAACGCCTCCAATGCTTCGGCGGCAAACATCAATGAAGGTCCACCCCCCATGTAAATGGCCATGCTCAATGTTTCTAGCAGCTCTTCTCGACTGGTTTTAAGTTTTACCAGCGTTTGTGAATGAAAACCAATACAACCCGGACAATGATTAGCAACAGCTAAAGCCATAGCAATAAGCTCTTTGGACTTCTTATCCAGGACGCCCTCCTTGGCGGCGGCTTGAGAAAGACCTGAAAAAGCGGCCATTACATCTGGTATTTCTTTGCGCATTTTAGCCAATTGCATACCAATCCCTTGTGTCAACTGAGTATATTTTTCTGACAAAATCGCTGCTCCTTGTTTAACATTAAAATCCTTAAAATCTAACAAACACTTTACTCAGATACAATATTCTAACTATATAATCATACAGCAATTTAGAAAATACACCGTCTACGGATGAGAGGAGAGCTTCAACAATTATAGTCGTTTGAATTTTAAATGACCGATTAATGTTTAAAGCACGCTATACTTGTCCAGTAGAACAACCGCGACGGGGCCAGCGCTGAATAATTGCATCATTATCCTCCTCGGTTGATCCCGTTGATTTAACCAGACAAAAATCGTTCAGCTTTGCTTCAAGCCCTCAACCTCGCAGCGTTGAATCAAGCCCTCCAAGGCAGCCTGCACTGCTTGTTGTCGAATAGCCGCTCTATCACCCTTAAAAAAATAACACTGAGCTTGTGTGGGTTTTAAGGCACCAGCAAAAGCTACCCATACCATGCCAACTGGTTTCTTAAGACATCCACCACCAGGCCCTGCTATCCCGCTAATAGCCACGCTTACATTGGCATCGCTCACAGCCATGGCACCCTCAGCCATCGCACGTACGGTTGCCTCACTAACAGCACCCTCATCTAAAATAACGTTTGCAGGAACATTCAATAACTCCTCTTTTGCCTCATTGGTGTAGGTCACAAATCCACGATCAAACCATCGAGAACTGCCAGAAATGTCTGTGATTGCAGCACAAAGCGCCCCGCCGGTACACGATTCAGCAACCACACAACGCCATTTTTGTTTTAGCAACACGTGGCCCAAGGCATCTGAAAGTGTGTAATTAATAGTCTTTTTTTGCATGTTTTTGCGCTCTTTTTAAAAAGGATACTATTTTTATTAGGATATGCGAACAGTTCGATTAATTTTGTACTATCATAAAATTAATAATACAAACAATATGGATAGTCATCACCATGGCTAACTCCCTAACAAATATTAAAGACTATTTACACGCACAATTTTGTTACCAACTTTTTATTACCCCAATTTACCTACCATTACCAAAACAATACCGTGATTTTGCACAACGTGCCTGTGAGTACATAGAGGGTGAGCGCACTGAACTTATTCATAATGAAACGCCTCGACACCACGTTATTCATCGTTTTTCACAGCGTAATAACCCACATGCCAAAAAAGTCCTCATTACCCATGGTTGGATGTCGCGCGCAGCCTACATGACACGCCTAATACGCACGCTTCATAAGCAAGGCTTCGTCATCTATGCACTTGATTTTCCAGCGCATGGCGAAGCAAAAGGAGTACAACTGCCATGGGTTGATGCAGTAACGATTCTTCGACAAACCATCAATCAATTAGGCCCCTTCTATGCCGTCATTGGGCATTCATTTGGTGGCTCGATGTTGTTGAATACCTTAAATCTAAGCAGCCAATACTCTGAGTGGAAACTTGATTCCGAACCCGATCGCGTAGTACTGCTTGCCTCACCAACAAGAATGCGCACACCGGTGGGCCAGCTTGCAAGGCAATTTAAGCTCAGTGCAAAAGGGTATTTATTATTACGCCAAGTCTTTAGAGAGCAGACTATTATCGACATTA
>CAXNER010000075.1:0-5861 GCA_964201315.1 Legionellaceae bacterium | reverse complement strand
CAAGACGGTAGCACCATGGACAACCGTAACTGAAAAACTCAGTGACACTGTTCGCATTAATAGAGCCATCTAATGCAATGCTGTCTTTGATAATTACATAATCTTTGCCGGCAACAAAATTAGCACCATGGCCTATTACGGACATAAAGAGCATCATTATAGAAGCGATATATTTTAGCATTGGTTTCACCTAAACTAGATTCAATTTTGTTGGTTCATCACGTTAACATCTGAAATGACGACCGAGCAAAATAAAATTATTTTCAAATTCATATGGTTACAAATTATATTGTATTCAGTAAATAAATACAATAAGGTTTATGAGTAGACAGTTCTGCTTACTGTTGGCGAGACCTTAGTGTAGGCCACTGACATAGTTAGCGACCGCTTCAATGTCTGCCCTACTCATGCGCTTACTAATGTCACGCATGATAGAATTTAGATCATTCTTGCGTTTGTTGTCCTTAAATGCCTGTAACTGTTGGATGCTGTAGTTAGCGTGCTGGCCTGATAGAACAGGGAAGCCTGCTTCAGCATTGCCGGTGCCTTTTGGCCCGTGGCATGCGATGCAGGCCGTGATGTGTTTACTAAAATCGCCACCTCGGTACAATTGCTCACCCCGAGAAATATATTTTTTTGCCACGCTGTTTTTGGGGATGGGAAGACTTGCATAGAATATGGCTATGTCCGCTATGTCTTGCTGGTTTAAGTGGGTAACCATGGGCGTCATGGTCGCGGCCTCACGGTTAGTGTGTTGTTTAAAATCATGCAGCTGTTTAGCCAAATAGGAGGCGTGTTGCCCCGCGAGACTTGGCCATTCTGAATTTGCACTGACGCCATTAGGACCATGACAGGCAGCACATACGACGGATTTTTCTTGGCCGGGCAGGTTCTCGATTGCCGCGTATACTGCAAATGTGCTTAAAAGAGCGAGTGCTAAAACCATTTTTTTCATTATTACCCCCATTTAATGGTACACTGCTCGGCAGTTTGTCGACAGACCCTACAACGTAAAAGCGAAGACTATGTTAACCAATCCCTATTCTCAGGCCAAATTTTTAAAAAGTGCACCGCGCGCAGATCAGTTGCCCGAAGACACAGGTTATGAAGTTGCCTTTGCCGGCCGCTCTAATGCAGGCAAGTCCAGCGCCCTTAATTGTTTGACGGGTATTCGGCAATTGGCACGTACAAGTAAAACGCCAGGGCGCACACAATTGATCAATGTATTTACGCTATCTGATGCGTCACGGCGTTTAATTGATTTGCCTGGTTATGGTTATGCTAAAGTCGCCTTGCAAGTTAAGCGCGATTGGCAAACGAATTTAGCGCAGTATCTTGATGTACGACAAAGCCTCAGAGGCGTTGTTCTCTTAATGGATATTCGCCATCCACTAAAGGAACTCGACCAATCCATGGTAGATTGGGCACTTGCACGACGATTGC
The DNA here is from genome assembly GCA_964201315.1 of Legionellaceae bacterium. Lineage (GTDB taxonomy): Bacteria > Pseudomonadota > Gammaproteobacteria > Legionellales > Legionellaceae > CAXNER01. The sequence goes on along the minus strand of CAXNER010000075.1, from coordinate 4,418 downwards.
CCGTGCATATATTGTTGACCAAAGCTGATAAATTAAACCGTGGACCGGTGCAAAATACAGTACTGCAAGTCCGGAGACACTATGCGTCAGTGCAAGATTTAATCACGGTACAATCTTTTTCATCTTTGAAAAAGCAGGGTATTGATGAGCTCATCGAAGTGCTCAATGCATGGATGGAGTGGAGCTCAATCTAAGCTCTTCATCGGATGTTTGTGCAAGCTCTCTTAATAGTTCTACGGTGCCGTGCATGGATTTGGTGATGCGTTGCGAGGAGCGTGGATTAATCGCAATGTTCTCAACGTACGGCCTGCCCGCGTCCATCCATTTTAGCTGAAACAGTAGTTCATCAGGAATTAGTGATTCACCGCTGTAAGTTGGATTTACACTGATATCAATACTCACTATTTTATCATCGGTTAATTTACGAGCAATAAATTGTTCAACGAGTTCGAGAGTATTGTAATTAGACGCAGCTGTTCCTGGAATGAGATTTTCTTGAGATTGGCTACCACCGAGAAAATGGGCTATTAGGTGTGACCAGTGATAGTTGCTACCATGAATTTTAATCACCGTTTCAGTGCCATGTGCGGCAAAGACTTCCCGGCAGCTGGCTTGCATTAATCTGTTTTGCGCCACCCGTCTAGATTTATTTTGGCGTTCAGTCATTTTGGGAAGTGTGGCTGTAAAATTAATGCATTTGGGACGATCAAACACCAATTTTGGCAATTTAAATTTTATTACTTTGTGACTAGCCTTTTCAATGTTCACCATACCCTGGGCATTGTAAGGCGTTAATGGCTTAAAAAGGCCGCCTATGCCATTAGAATAAATAGCATGCACCTTGGTTTTGCCGGGCGTTCGTTTTACATTGCTATAACCTTGTTCTGGGGTAGCGGGTTCAAGCTTGGCTAGCCGTACTCTTTTGGCTATGGGTGATTGAAATAGAATAGAGTTATCAGTTCTCTCCATAATCATAGAATTAGGGAGCGAACTCTCAGAATCATGGTTCGTAATTTTCCTTTTTCTAGGTATTTGCGGGGCATTAAAAAATGGTTTTGCTTCGCGAGAAGGCTGTTCTTTGCCAAGCTGTAGGATTAACGCTTCATACTCTATTTTTAGCGTATCACTCAATGCCAATAATATAGAAAAACGGCTTGGGCGTGAAACTTGTTTTGTTGTGTGGTGCTCGATTAGTGCGCTCCATTCTGATCGATCTAGGTTCAGCACACTTATGCGTGGAATGTGTTTTGTAGCGTTTATCTTAAAGGCTGCTATTGTTTCATCTAACATAGGTAACGTTGCCTGGTCGCACAAGAATGCGCAAATTTTAATTCATTAATATGGTTTAGGTTATCGTTTTAATGATGGCTGAAAAGTCGAGGTCAGCCATTCCATCATCGTTTAATTGTTGGTAAAGAGCAGTTGCTTTCTCGCCAAGGGGCGTAGAAATGCCAACTTTCGCCGCACTTTCTTGGCTTAAACGCAAATCTTTAAGCAACATGGCGGCAGTAAATCCTGGTTTATAATCGTTATTTGCTGGAACGTTGTCCAGCAGGCCAGGGACGGGTGCGTAGTTGCTTATGGCCCAGCATTGGCCAGAAGAGTTTGTGACGACTTCAAATAGTTTTTCAGGTGACAAATTTAGATGTTCTGCAAGAACAAATGCCTCTGACACCGCAATCATAGAAATGCCGAGAATCATGTTATTGCAAATTTTGGCAGCCTGTCCACTGCCAGCAGCACCGGTATGAATTATTTTCGTACCTAACGCCGTGAGAATGGTTTTGGCTTGCAGAAAGGCTTGTTCTGTACCACCAACCATGATGGTTAATTTTCCGGCGGCGGCCCCAACAACGCCTCCGGAAACGGGGGCATCAACGGAGTGAATCTGTCGACTATTTGCCTCTTGGTGGATAAGGCGAGAGGTTGCTATATCTATAGTTGAGCAATCGATATATAAGCTGCCTTTTGTGGCAGCATCCAACAGTCCATCACCGCCTAAACATACTTGTTTTACTTGTTGCCCTGTTTGCAGCATGGTGATGATAATATCTTGTGAGCGAGCGGCCTGTTGTAGTGTGTTTGCAGCAATCCCACCTGCATTTGTAAAGTGCTCCATTGCCATCGATTGAAGGTCAAAGCCCGTCACAGTAAAACCTGCTTTAACGAGATTAATTGCCATCGGCAAGCCCATGTGACCTAAACCTATAAATCCAATGTTTTTCATCTTCTTTCCCTTATTCATATGCAGTGCCTAACGGTGAGTTGGCATGGTAAATGAGTTTTTTTCAATGAATTCATTCGTAGGCCATTTACTGGTGATGGTTTTAAGCTTTGTGTAAAAATGAATGCTTTCCAATCCGTGCATGTTTGTATCGCCGAAGGATGACTGTTTCCAGCCACCAAACGGATGACTTGCAACGGGAACTGGTATTGGAATATTAATGCCCACCATTCCAGCAAGTACACGTTCTGCATAGTCACGAGAGTAGAAGCCATCCTTTGTAAAAATAGCAGTGCCATTGCCGTACTGATGGCGATTAACGAGTGACAAGGCTTGTTCAAAGTCATCGGCTCTCATGATGACAAGCACTGGACCAAAAACTTCATTTTGGTAGATAGACATGGTTTCCGAAACATTATCAAACAGTGATGGACCAATAAAGTACCCTTGGGGGTGCTCTTTGTGTGTGAAATCACGTCCGTCAATTAATAGCTCCGCACCTTCTTTAACGCCATCGTTAATGGCAGTTAATACACGTTGTCGGTGTTCACGACTTATGAGGGGGCCCATGTCAGAGCCTTTGGTGTCACCAGCATCTATTTTAATGGCTTTAATAAGCGGGATAAGTTTGTTAACGAGGGTATTTGCTGTTTGAACGCCCACGATAACGACGACAGAAATCGCCATGCAGCGCTCACCGGCAGAGCCGAATGCCGCGCCAACAATCGCATTGGCCGTTTGATCCATGTCTGCATCCGGCATTACCACGCAGTGATTTTTTGCCCCACCAAAAGTATGCGCACGTTTGCCCTGGGTAGTCGCTGTGGTGTATATGGATCTGGCAACGGGGGTTGATGCGACGGCAGCGAAGGCCGCAATATCTGGATGCAGCAACAATTGCTCAACCGTTGATTTGTCGCCTTGAACGCAGTTTGCTACGCCTGGAGGTAAGCCGGCATCAGTTAATAATTCTAATAATCGAATCGATGCAGACGGATCTTGTTCGGATGGCTTTAGAATAAAGGTATTACCACAAGCGATGGCAGGAATGATCATCCATACCGGTACCATGACTGGAAAATTAAAGGGTGAGACACCGGCGCACACACCTAATGGTTGGCGTAGGGTACTGCAATCAATTTGATTGGAAACATTAGACGTTAATGTGCCTTGCAATTGCATAACTAAACCACAATGAAATTCTACCAATTCTATGGCTCGTGCTACAGAGCCCATTGCATCGTCAAGGGTTTTGCCCTGTTCTCGAGTGACAATTCGCGCGAGATCAAGTTGATTTTTTTCTAATAATTCGCGAAATTTAAAGAGAATACGAGCTCTTTTGATGGGGGCTGTTTGTGACCAGGGCATCCATGCCTCTTTGGCCGCAGCGACCGCATTATCACAGGTAGCACGGCTTGCAAAATTGACGTGACCAATTGTTTCTCCATAAGCTGGGTTATGAATATCATGGCTTTTTGTGGTTGTTTCGGCACATGTTTTTCCTGCGATGTAATGAGGGACTGTGTAAACCATGGTTAAATTCCTTTTAAACTCTGTTTGCCTTGTTCTAGAGATTTTTGCGGGCCTTTGTTGTTATTGATGCGTCGCAGTATTATTCATCAAAGGTAGCCAGCGTTACTTGATATTGGCGATTATCCCCATTAACCTGCGTACCTCGTGTTTCGATGATTTCAATCCGTACATAGTCACCCGCTTTGGTCAATGCATCTTGAATTGCCTCATTGATACCGGTCGTTGAGTATCCTGTATAATCGCCTGATTTTATTCGCGTCATCCTATTCATCCATTAAGACATGAGCGCATAAGTCTAGCATGTCAAATTGAGAAAATCTTGTTTGTAGTCTGTAAAATAGGGGCATGCAGTGAAGGCGCTTGCCTCTATTCTTTTACTAGAAATCTAACAGATGCTCGAGCCCATAATACAGGGCATTAATTTGTTTTACACGCTCACAGGCGAGGATAATTCCAGGCATAAATGAGGCGCGATCGATACTATTATGGGTAATGGTGAGCGTCTCGCCTGTGTTGCCAAAAATGACCTCTTGGCGTGCAAGAATACCTGGTAATCTTAGGGAATGAATGTTTACGTTATGATACATAGCTCCTCGCGCTCCGTGTATCAATTCTTTTAGTGGTAGCGGTTCTTTTTTTTCACCCCTTGCAGCGGCGATCA
>CAXNER010000074.1:0-5865 GCA_964201315.1 Legionellaceae bacterium | reverse complement strand
TGCATACGATATTGCATGTAGAGCAGTTATGGTTAATGTTAGTGACATTGCGGCGATGGGCGGTAGTCCTTGCTGGTTGACCTTGGCACTAACAATGCCTACTTGTGATGAGAACTGGCTTACGCTATTTTCACAGGGCCTTAATGATTCATTAGCCAGTTATAACATGGCCCTCATCGGTGGTGATACTACGCGAGGCCCTCTGTGCATTACCTTAACTATTCATGGGTTGGTCCCAGACGGTAAGGCCGTAAGGCGCAGTGGTGCGTCTATAGGCGACAAAATTTATGTCAGTGGGGAGTTGGGGGCCGCTGCCCTTGCGGTGACCTATCTATCAGGACCATCTATCAATGAGGCTGATAAATCAACCCTTATGAAAAAGTTGCTTCACCCTTTACCTCGTGTCGACTTAGGCACTTATTTACAGACCTATGCGACGGCCGCCATTGATATATCAGATGGTTTGGGCGCTGATTTAAATCATCTCTGTGTTGCAAGCCATGTGGGCGCATGCCTTGTGCAGGATAGTATTCCTTTGCATCCTTTGGTTAAAAAATATCAAGCGGGTAATGCCCTTGATTTTGCACTGCATGGAGGTGATGATTATGAGCTATGTTTTACCGTGGCGCCAAAGGATGAACAACAATTAATAAAGAATCTAGCTGAGGCTGGATTAACGTGTTATCCAATAGGGGTGATAGACAATCAGCAAGGTTTACGAATAACCCCCCCCAGCGGTGAAATTAGGACTATAGATGCACGTGGGTATACTCATTTTTGACAGTGATTGATGTCCAAATGCGTCTAAGGAGCAACAATGAACATGGTTAAGCTAGCGAATAAAGTTTGGCGTGATCCAATCTATTTTATTGCGTTTGGTTTTGGAAGTGGATTGATGCCAATGGCTCCTGGAACATGGGGTACAATAGCCGCTATTCCTGTCTATTTACTGATAGCCACTAGCGGATGGCACGTATATTTAATCCTCACACTAGCCGCCTTTTTTTTGGGTGTTAAGGTCTGTGATAAAGTGGCTTCTGAGCTAGGCGTGCATGATTACTCTGGTATTGTTTGGGATGAAGTGGTTGGCTATCTATTTACGATGTTTTTGGCGCCATTAAATATAGTTTGGATAGTTATTGGTTTTATACTTTTTCGTATATTTGATATATGGAAGCCGCAACCGATTAGGTATGTTGATAAGCATGTGCATGGTGGTTTGGGTATTATGCTAGACGACGTATTGGCTGCTGTACCGGCCTTTGTTGTGCTGCAATTATTGATTTATGGGTTTGCATGATATTGATGTTATAAATTCTAGTATCAATATCATAGTCAATTGCTCGTGATCTTACATAGGTGAGACTACGGCTTTGGCGTGCACTTGATAGTTATTCATAGCTGAATTTATGCGGCTATGCAGTGGGAGGCTTATGAATAAAAATCATAGAGAATTAATTAGCATGGGTTTAACTATAGCCATTGTAGCGATGGCTTTATTCATCATTCATCGGTTCATCCCTTCTCTGATTTGGGCGGCGGTTATCGTTATTGCTACGTATCCATTATATCGTCGTTGGCGTCGTCTTTTTGGTACGCAACAAAATTTGTCAGCATTGTTATTTACGACCATTTTGGCCTTGTTATTGGTTATACCAATAAGTTGGTTAGTGAGTGTGTTAGTTAAGGAATTACAATTATTTATTAATTATTTACAGTTAATAAATCGCGTTGGTGGGCAGGCTCCGGCCATTATTCTGGATTTTCCATTTGCTCGTTCCGAATTAATCAGTTACTGGGATGCTAATATTGGACAGCCAGGTAGTTTAAAGTATTTATTGTCAAATTTACATTTGTCATTAACGCCGACTAGTTATTATATTAAGCAAGTGGGTGCAAATCTGGCTCATCGTGGATTTCAATTGGGGTTTACAGTACTTTGTATGTTCTTTTTTTACCGTGATGGTGACAAGTTATTTCAACAAATCAATTACATTGGCGAATATTGCCTTGGTTCACGGTGGTTTAGATATGCTGATAGGCTTCCTGCTGCCTTACGAGCAACAGTGAATGGGACGATAGTTGTTGGTATTGGCGTAGGTGTGTTGATGGGTATTTGTTATGGTTTGGTTGATTTTCCGGGCCCGACGTTAATGGGCTTTATTACGGCCTTTGCGGCAATGATCCCCTTTGTGGTCCCGGTGGTCTTCACGTTCGCTGCACTTATTCTATTGTTCAGTGGAAGTATGATTTCGGCTATCATCGTTGTTGTGTGGGGAACGATTGTGATGTTTGTTGCAGATCATTTTATTAAACCGGTATTAATTGGTGGTGCTATTCAATTACCATTTCTTGCCGTGTTGTTTGGTATCCTGGGCGGGGTCGAGACATTGGGCTTGCTCGGTTTGTTTGTTGGACCCATTATTATGGTTTTATTTATTACCTTGTGGTACGAGTCGCAAGATTGCGAGATTCATGATTAGTCTTATATGACTTAAACAGTTGAAGAATAGTAAGGGGTATCGGTGAATAAAAGTTGGCCTACAAAAGACAAAGATATTCATATTGCGCAGTTGATCATGGAAGAATATGCCTACAAGCAAAATAGTGAGGCGCTGGGTTTATTTGAACTGGTTGTGAATCAAACTGAAAAACGAATGAATTTTCAGTTATCAAATTGGGTACTTGCCTTAGCCCAACGCTTTAACACGATGTATGGTTCACACCAAGGCGAGCACGTGACTAGGCTTGTGATTAGTCGTTGTTTGGTGCAAGGACAAACGCTGCATTAATCCAGCGGCTTTTGTCACGCGATTAAAAATATTTAATGTACATGAGCACATTGGTTTTATAGTCATTACTATTTTTGTATTGAGTAATGGCCTGGTTAATTGCGCTTAATAATTTAGCATCAGCCGGACTAACGGCGATACCAAAACCTAAACCATAGGTGATGGGTTTACCTAAGACTGCCAGCTGCCCTCCCGAATGACCTTGCCAAAACATCGCTGTAGGTTGGTCGACCAAGATAATATCTACGGAGCCCTTGGTGAGGGCTTCGATCATTGTGCCTTCATCCGCGAACTCGGTAATATTTGGATTAATGACGCCAAGACTATTAGTTTCATTAGAAAATATGGTCCCTGTTTTGACGCCGATATTACTTTTTTCTAGCAAGCCGATGGTAAAAGGTGTTTTGGCCAAGTTGATTTTTCCAAGAAACTGACTATTGCTAATTAAATAAGGCACAGAAAAACCAACTATTTTAGTCCGATCAGCTGTAATTGTGATGGCGCTTACTGCGATATCCACTTTGTTTGTGGCAACTGCAGAAAGTATTTTATCAAAATCCATGAGTTGATATTGGCAATCTCTATGAATTTTCGGGCAGATGTAACTCATCATGGCGATGTCAAATCCATACAATTGATTTGTACCCTGCATGACAAAGGGCGATGTAAATTGGGTGACAGCTATCCGTAAGGGCTGGTTTTGTGCATATGCAGGCAGCATGGAAGTGCTTAGTACAAGCAATGATAAACACAGCTTTCTCATTATTTTTTCCACTTGCCACGCACTCCCTATATCTAGTATACCTAATCTATTTTTTTATAGCATAGGGTAGATGATTGATTAGGTATCTGAGCCTTGTTAAATTATCAAAAATAGTTAAGGTACATGAGTACATTGGTTTTGAATTCATTGCTATTTTTATATTGAGTAATGGCTTGGTTAATGGCTGTTAATAAGTCTGGATCGGCTGGACTAACGGCGACTCCAAAACCAAAACCATAGGTAATAGGTTTGTCTAAGGCTATGAGCTGATCCCCTGAGTGGCCCTGCCAGTACATTGCAGTAGACTGGTCGACAAGGGCAAGATCAACCGTTCCATCGCTAACCGCTTCAATCAAACTGGCTTCTTGTTCGAAGTTAGTGATGGATGGATTGACTAAGCCAAGACTTTTAATTTCTTCAGCAAATATTGTCCCCGTTTGAACACCAAAAGTAGTTTTTTCTAATAATTGAATTGTAAAAGGTTTTTTGGAAAAGTCTTTTTTGCCAAGAAATTGGGTTTCACTAGAAAAATAGGGGATGGAAAAATTAACTGTTTTAGCCCGTTCTGGGGTAATCGTAATTCCTCCTACGCCTATGTCTACTTTATTTGCAGCAACTGCTGGAAGTATTTTATCAAAATCCATAAGTTGGAATTGGCAGTCACGATGAATCAATGGACAGAGGTAACTTAACATGGCAATGTCAAAGCCATACACCTGGTTATTACCTTGCATTACAAAAGGGGATGTAAGTTGGGCAATAGCTACTCGCAAGGGCTTGTTTTCTGCATGCGCCGTCAATATCACTGAGTTTAGAAGAAGCAATGCTAAACATAGTTTTTTTATGACTTTTCCCAATTGTATTCACTCCCTGTGTGAAAAATGTCAACAGACCCTATAGAGTAGATCATTGATCAAGATAGCGCTAGGGGAAAGCCTCTTCCAATTCAAGATGAGCCTGAAATAGCATGAAAAAGGGCATGTCGTCCAAACTGAAGGACGGAGATCATAATGAACGATACAAAGCTGGAAAGCCTTGACGCTATGAAAGCGTTCTTGGGTGTCACTGACAAACTTGAGTTTCAGGTGTCAAAGGCAATGCGTTACTCGTTCCTAGCAAGTACACTTAAGCGCTTAAACTATTTTTGACCTCCCGGTACATTTGAAGTTCTGTCGTTGCTCGAGCTCGAGGTTGAGGTTGAGGTTGAGCTCGTTTTTGTAGCCTCGTTGACACGAAAGAAACCGGGGGAGTGCTGACGAGGCTTGCGGTTAACCGGTGGTTCATGACTAGAGACCGAGTGTGTTTTTGTATGGTTACCTAGTGTTTCTAACATTTGAGCTGCCTTGAGGTGGCCCATTCGCCTTGCGATCTGGGCTGGGGTGGTGCCGTTGTTCATTGGTTTATTTAAATCAGCGCCAAATTTCATAAGTTTTTTAAGTATTTTTAAGTCGCCATTTTGAGCTGCTAGGTAAAATGGTGTTGCTCCATTGGTGTTGGATTGATTTAAATCAGCGCTCAGATTGTGAAGCATTTGAAGTGTTTCCGTCAGGTTATTCTTCGCCGCGATGCAGGCTAGAGTAGCTCCATCAGTATGGATTTGATTTAAATTAACGCCCAAGCCATGAAGTGCTTTAAGTGAATGTACGTTGCCATTTTTCACCGCAATATAAGCTGGGGTAAAGCCGGCTTTCGTGGGTTTATTTAAATCGGCACCCAATTTTTCGAGTGATTTAAGTACATCAATATACCCATTTTGTGCAGCGATGTAAGCCGGGGTGGCATCATCAGGCATTTCTTTCATTTCGATCGAAAGCGTCTGAGCTATTTGCGCCAGCAATAAGAGCTTGGTTTGAGTATTGGGCTCGGGTGACTCTTTGCTTGTGTGGCTTCCAACAAAAGCCAGCAATTGATTCGGGTCTATTTGCTCCAGCAGCGATTTGTTATTAACCATGGAGGAAATAAAGATGTCGCAGTGTATGTCATTGTTCATTAAGTGATTAATGAGTGGTAATTTTTCTCCGTTGAAATTGGCAGGCATTGAGAACAAGCAGCGGTTAAGGCCATAGAGCTTAAAGCTTGCTTCTAATTGCTGCGCCGTGAATTGCTCCAGCAGGTTGCTAATTTGTGTAAATCCTTCTGAAATAACAGGCTCGACAGGCGTATTTTTTTGTTTTTGTTGTCTGACAAGGTCGTTGCGGTGGACTTCATTTGGTTGATTGTCACAGGCCAAGCGAGGTTTTGCGTCGGAGGCTAATGCTTGGCGTATTAATTGAGCCGCCTTGAGATGCCCCATTTCCCTCGCGATGCCAG
>CAXNER010000073.1:0-5882 GCA_964201315.1 Legionellaceae bacterium | reverse complement strand
AAGTGGGCCAAGAACAAGTGCTCCTAGCACTGTCCGGTGGCGTGGATTCGTCAGTTGTGGCAGCTTTATTGCACCGTGCCATTGGCAATCAGTTGGTGTGTGTATTTGTAGATACCGGATTACTGCGGCTTAACGAGGCAACAGAAGTGTTGGCGATGTTTAAAGAACACATGGGCTTGAACATCATTGCGGTTAACGCCGAAGATAAATTTTTAAGCGCATTAAAAGGAATAGATTGTCCAGAGGTAAAGAGAAAAATTATAGGGCGAACGTTCATTGAGGTCTTTGATGAAGAGGCAAGCCACATTCCTGGGGTTAAGTGGTTGGCACAAGGAACAATTTACCCTGATGTGATTGAGTCTGCAGCGACTGGTATGAGTGGGGGTGCGGAAGTCATTAAATCACATCATAATGTAGCCGGTTTGCCTGAAACGATGAACTTAAAGTTACTTGAGCCTATCCGTGAGTTATTTAAAGACGAAGTGCGGAAATTAGGGCTTGAGCTCGGGTTAGCTTATGACATGGTTTACCGACACCCGTTTCCAGGTCCTGGATTAGGGGTACGTATTCTTGGTGAGGTAAAAAAACAATACGCTGAGATTTTACGTGCGGCGGATGCAATTTTTTTAGATGAATTACGTGCGGCCGATTTGTATCAAAAAGTGAGCCAGGCTTTTGCGGTTTTTTTACCAGTCAAAAGTGTCGGTGTTATGGGAGATGGTCGGCGTTATGATTATGTGATTTGTTTGCGCGCAGTTGAAACGATAGATTTTATGACTGCACATTGGGCCCAATTACCCTGGGATTTTCTAGGAAAAGTGTCTAATCGCATTATCAATGAAGTAAAAGGCGTTTCACGCGTAGCGTATGATATATCAGGAAAGCCTCCAGCGACCATTGAATGGGAATGAGCCATTCAACTGATTTGTTGTGGATGAGAGAGGCATTCAAACTGGCCCAAACCGCAGAAGAGCAGGGTGAGGTGCCGGTGGGGGCTGTGCTCATTGATGAGCATCAGAACATTTTAGGTCGCGGTTGGAATCAAGTGTTACAAAAAAGTGATCCTACCGCCCATGCAGAGATTGTAGCGATCAGAGACGCCGCGGCTGCTATTAAAAATTACCGATTAGACAATACTACCCTCTATGTAACCTTGGAACCTTGTTGCATGTGTGCCAGTGCTTTAGTGCACGCGCGCATTAAACGGCTTGTGTTTGCTACGCGCGATGTCAAAGCGGGTGCCGCGGGCTCTCTGTTTAATTTGTTGCAAGGGTACCCATTCAACCATCAAGTGCAAATTGATGAGGGCATTATGCAGAAAGAGTCAGCATTACTTCTAGAAACCTTCTTTAAAGCTCGCCGTTAACGAGACGTTGGCCGTTGTTTAATAAAAATCAATTAGTATGCTTAATGGTCACTTAATAATAATGGTATAAACTTTAGTTAATTGAGGTTTGGAGAAATGTCATGCCCCCTGTTGTTGAGAAGTACAAGGGTGAAACAATTCGTGACTTGCTAGACAAGATGTTAGACGCCGGCCCGAAGGTAGACTTGCCAGGTGGCGCAACTGACAGACTGTATTATTCAAACGAAACTACGGTAGTAATGACGCCAGCATCAGATAAAGATAACCCTAGAAATCCTTTAGCATTAGATAAATTATTTACTAAAATAAATGATACAAAATCGACTGATGGCGGGGTGCTTAATGGCCATTTATCTAAAGATATTATTTTCCCAATAAGTGAAGCCCAAAAAATATTAGGAATATTCCCGCGGATGCACTGGGTGACCGTTCATTACAGTCAAGCAGAAAATAAAGCTACGTTAATCGACTCAAGGCCTTGGTACGTTTCTATTTGGTACCCAACATCGCCAATGGAGAAGATGTTACGGAAAGGGCTTGGTGAGATTTTAGGCGAAAAAGCGAAGGACATGAGCTTTAAAACGGTTTATCAAGGCGTGCAGCACAATGATATTCACTGTGGGTCTTGGGTTGTTGCTAATACAGGGTATTTGGTGGAGAAAAAAGCTTCTATTGGTGAAATAAAAAAAATATTTACCAGTGACGATGAACAAAATATCGTTGAGTTTAATAAGAGGATGAGAGCTAGCACTGATTCGAAAGAGCCCAAGAAGGGGTTTTTCCAACGGTTAATGGACTTTTTTTCAAATAATTTAACACCTTCAGCACAACAGAATAATTACTCAGGAGGCTCTAATGAGGTAATGGCTCGCTGTGGGGTGACTTATAATGAGCCGCTGCAAACTGTTCAATCGGTAGCTTCCTCCGATGAAGCTAAATACGAAGAAGACTTCGATTTCATCACTGACCCTGAGGATGAGAATGTGGTTTTAATGACCCCTTCTCCTAATCAGCCGCTTCCCGGCAGTGCTATTGATAATAGCACTGGAAATATGAGTGTTGCTGGTGATTCTGCTGAAGAGGGCTTTGAAATTATCGAGACTCCCGTCTCCCCTACTAAGGATGACGATAGTTTTCTTGAGAATGATTACGATGAGTTAGACGCTGGCAGAAAACTGCGGTAAAAATAGGCTGGAGCACCCGCTTATTGTTAACGGCCTGTTGTAGTTATAAGCAGTCCGTTTACCATCTTTTCACGTAACGCCTTTTGCTCTTCTAAATTTAATTTTTGTCCTTTTTGATTGCTGATATAAAACATGTCTTCAACGCGTTCGCCGGCTGTGGCGATTTTCGCATTGTGTAGATTAATTTTCTCACATAAAAAAATTTGGCTGATACTTGCTAGCAAGCCCGAACGGTCACCTGTGACTAAAAATAAGCAGGTATGCTCCGCATCCTCGGTGTAAGTAATGTCTGGCTTTAGATTAAAATGCGCTTGTGTGCGTGAGAGGCGGCGTTTGGTAACTGTTGGTAGGGCTTGCTCAGAGGCCAGCTGTTTAATCAACGCTTGCTGTATATAGATGGCACGTTTTTCATCAATAAATGCCTGATTTTTTTCATCAAGAATAATATAGGTATCCATGTCAAAATTGTTGTCGGTGCTTAAAATGGTGGCCTCTTGAATGGTGACATAGTGATTGCTGAGCACGGTTGTGGTAATCGTAAATCGCTCATCGCGGTGCGGCATGTAAATGAAAACTTCTGTGCCTCCTTGGGTGTGATGCGGCATGATTAAAACCAATGGAAACTGTTCGCAACTTAGAATGGCTTTTGTGTGTCTAGAAATAATCTCCGGGGACTCGTGTAAAAAATATTTACCTTCAAAATGTTTCCATAAGTTTTTAGTAGCAAGGGGGGATACGCCATCTGCTACTAAAATTTTTAATGCATGTTGTCGACGGGCATCAATGAGGCTTGTTTCATCTAGCAGTGCTTTATCCTGCTGCATTGCTTCTTTAGCTGCAAAGTACAATACCTTTAGCAATGAATCCTTCCACGCATTCCAGAGGGTAGGATTTGTAGCACAAATATCGGCAACGGTTAGTAAATAAAGGTAGTCTAGATAGTCTTTATAGGGAAGCAGGGAACAAAAATTAGCAATTGTTGTTGGGTCATAAATATCTTGGCGTTGTGCCGTTTGAGACATCAATAAGTGATTGTGCACTAACCAAATCAGTAGCTTTTGATCTTTTGCACTTAGGCGATGGCGAAGCGCAAACTGTTGGGCCTCAAGTGCGCCAAGCTCTGAATGGTCCCCCCCACGGCCTTTAGCTATGTCATGAAAAAGGGCTGCTAAATAGATAATTTCACGCTTTTCAATTGAGACCATTAATTTGGCGCACAACGGGAATGGATCTGCGTAGTGTGGGTCGAGAAATCGCGCTAAATTTCGAATGACAAACAACGTGTGTTGATCAACGGTGTAGACATGAAATAAATCATATTGCATTTGGCCAGTAACTGCGGCAAAGCAATCTAGATAATGAGACAGTACCCCATATCGGCTCATGCACTGTAATGCGTCGTAAGGGTTGTGGTGAGTTTTTAAAATAGCCATAAAGGTTTGTGTAGCATGTTTTGATGCACAAAACCGTTTGCTCATGAGGTATAGGTGCTGACGAATCAAACGAATGGTATTTGCACGCACACCTTCGATCGTGGGGCGTTTTACAATCCATAAAAACAGTTCTAATAAGGCTTGGGGATTATCTGTAAAAACCGCCGCATGTCGCACTTCAATGTAGTTGTTTGATAGTTGAAACGCATCATCTAATGGTATTAACTTTTGTTTTTGAGGATAGACAATGGCTTCAGCAAACCATTGCAACAACATTTCATTTAATTCACGCCCACGCTTGATGACTTTAAAATAGTCTTTCATGAATTGTTCAATGGCAAGTGATTGTTGATTGTCTTGATAGCCAAATAAGCTTGCTAGCCGGACCTGATAATCAAACGATAAGCGCTCTTCATTTTTTTCTGCAAGCATGTGCAAAGCAAAACGTACACGCCACAAAAAATGCTGGCAGTGTACTAGCTCATCGTATTCTTTGTCGGTGATAAACCCACTGTTAATTCCATCAGAGAGCTTTTTGAAGCCAAATTGGCGCTTGCCGACATGCAACAGTATTTGTAGGTCACGCAATCCCCCAGGCCCATGTTTTACATTAGGCTCGAGGTTGTAAGCAGTTTCGCCGTATTTTTCATAACGTTTATGCTGCTCTTGGCATTTTGCAAAATAATAGTCATGGCTTGTCCACATGTGCAGAGGATGGATTTGGTAGAGTAACTCCTCCATTAATGTTCCACGCCCACAGATCAAATGCATATCGATCAGACTGGAAATTACACTGAGATCAAGAGTTGCAAGCTCCATGCACGCTTTTACCGTGGTAATTTGATGACTGACTGCTAAACCAACATCCCAGCAATCTTGAATAAATAATTGAGCTCGTTGTAAAAATTCTTGTGAAATATCAGGGTGATGCAGTAACAATAAGTCGATGTCTGAGTGAAGCTGTAATTCTCGTCGACCGTAACTACCCAAAGCCTGCAAACAGAATAGGCCGTCTTCTTCAAGATCATGTTTTTGAAATAAAATAATTAAAATTTTATCGATATGGGCAACAAGCTTGTGAGTTATGGTGACAATATTTGCATGTTGGCATAATTGGACACAAAGTTCGTCCTTAATTGTCTTGATTGATTGCCTTAAAAAATGATTGGATATAATCATGTTAGAGGAGTGATTTTTATAGTAAGCGGTTTTTTAATTAACAAATTAATCGCACTAATGAGAGGTGCATTTATAATCATGTTTTTAATTCCATCCTGGGACTTAATGACAGAGCGACCATGTAAGCGCCATTAAGGCGGCTCTCACATGGTCTTCCTTTATGGCGCCAAACTGTCGTGAGCATGGGTTGCTTTTTCCATTTTGGTTTTTTCCCACTGCTTCATCATTTCATCATATTTGATTTTTTGTTGTGCATTTAAAATGCTATAGATTTGGTCTCTAGCTAACATTTTATTTTTTATAGCTCGCACTGTAATTTCTTTTTTCTGATCAAGAAGAATGTTTAATTTTTGTTCATCAAGTTTATCTGCTCTACTAAGTTCTTGAATTTGATTGTGAATCGTTAATAGATCATTGCGTTCAGCATGCCTTACAATGCTTGATTGAACACGAATTTTTTTAATTTGTGCTTGTTGATCTTCTGTTAAGTCAAGTGTTTTGGACATGGCATGCATGCATGCGCAGGGTGGTCTAGTGCCGTTGGTTAAGTCGGCCTTTGCATAAGTTGTGTGAGTAAATGCTATGGAGAAAACAAACGCTGACATCCAAATTAGTGTTTTATTCATTTTTTATCCTTCGTTGAAGTAGGAATCCACGCTATTATTATGTGTTTTTATTGATGGGAGCAAGCAATTGTGATATAAATATCGCGCTTTTAAC
>CAXNER010000072.1:0-5902 GCA_964201315.1 Legionellaceae bacterium | reverse complement strand
CTGTTTAACTCCGGTTTCTCTGGCCATCATACGCCAAGCGAATTTCATCATCAACATGCGGTTTGATGCTATAAACTGTAATTTATCAGCTCTTATTTTTGCGAAAGTCAATGCACAAGAATATATGGATGTTGTGCCTTATCGAGCCAATGAAGCATCATTAATAAGTGCTTTTTTTCCAAAGCAATACATCCAGCCGTGGGTGAATTTGGCGAACGCCACAAGTGTATAAAAATGGCGCTCCCTTTTCCTGCGATTGTGGGATTCATATTGTAGTTTATGACAGCGCCATAGGTATAGGGTTCAATTAACATCGATTCATAACTTTTCGCATCGATTGAGCCATACACCCATGTGTTATAACGTTTATTGTTAATATCATCGATAAATTTGTCATCTGCTGTGATGTATTTATAATCCATTTTAAGTGCCAATGGCTGTGTTCCAAATGCCTCTCCGATGGGATGTAGGCCTGCGGGTGTTTTTAAATCACCCTCTTTCTTTTTTCCAATCGCAGCTATCCCATTCTTTCCAACCACAGCACTAAAGGCGGGTGTAAACATTGGTTTCCATATTGCTCCGTGGCGTTGGCATAGTGTCATGTTGGCTTTAATGCCACCCAATGACTTAACAATAATAATTTGTGAAGGATACGGTAGTATTTTTTTTACCTGATCGGATGTGTTCAGAACTTGGCAAGCATCCTTAGCCTTATTCGCTGCCACGGAATTTGTTGACATCAATATAGCAAAGACTACTAATAATACATGACATTTATAACCCATTTACAATCATCCAAAACTGGTTAATAAATTGACACAATACGCATTTATCGGTATCATGTAACCCTTTTGTTGTGAAGCAGAGTCTTATGAATTATACCATATGTGATAAGCGGCATTTAACGAAATTCATCATTGCACCATTCTTATTCCTCTATTTTTCCGCATGTTTTGCAATGGAAGTACCCATTTATGATTTTCCTGTCACCTATTCTCAAAATGCAAATGATTATTTGTCACCAGATGGAGAGGATTACAATAAGCCTTTATTAAGCCCTGAATATCAAAATTTACAGTTAAAGCAATTTTATAATCATTATTATTCTAGTGATGCTCAAGGATTGTCACCTTGGAGCGGACAAATGGTAACGTCCGCTTTACCGTTGATGAAAAAAGTTGAGCTTGAAATATTAGAAGATTTTAACAATCAGAACAAACCAAATGAAGACAAACATTATGCAGAGAATTTCAAGGAACACGACCAAAGTTGGTGGAGCAAAATAAGAGATAACATGGATTTATATGCACTCGCCTCGAGTGAATTCAAGGAGGAAAATAGAGCAATTTCAGTTGCAAATACTCATGCTCGTGCGTTGCCTGATAGTGCACCTGATTTTTTTCATGCGAGTCTACCTGGTCAAGGTTTCCCTGTTGATAATTTGCAAGAATCAGCAATTTGGGCAGGTACTCCACTCTATGTCTTTAGTGTGTCAAAGGATAAAGCTTGGTCATTGGTCTTAACACCTGATGGTTATTTTGCGTGGGTTAAAAGTAATGATATTGCCTATGTTTCATCTGGGTTCATTAGCCAGTGGCAGGCAGCAGCACAACACAGCCTTATTGCAGTTACTCAAACAGAAGCAAGCATTATCGATGATCAACAACAATTTCAACTCACAGGTTTTGTTGGATCTGTATTTCCAATGATTGAGCGTAATAGTCAGCAAACCTCCATCTTGATACCCGTTAAAAATAGCCATAATCAAGCTATGCTAAAAACTGGCATTATCAATACAAACGCATCGAATATAATGCCTTTAACTGCCTCGCCCAAAAACTTGGTCAAAATCATTAACCAATTAAAAAATCGGCCTTATGGCTGGGGTGGAGCATTCTTCTTTAATGATTGCTCTCAAGAGATGAAAGGTATATTCACACCATTTGGTATTTGGCTCCCCAGAAATTCAGCTCAACAAGCCCAATTAAGTTCAACACTGGACTTGTCAAAAAATAATGTTGATGAACGCCTAAGCTTGTTAAAAGAAAAAGGCCATCCACTGATGACTATTATTTATATCGGTGGCCATGTGATGTTGTATGTAGGCAATAAAGACGTTGATAATAACAAGGCTGCTGCGATTACTTACCAAAATGTCTGGGGGATGGCTCCTGAGAGTCGTGATAAGCGCTATGTTATTGGTCAATCGCTATTTTTCCCTCTACTTAAGAATTACCCAGAAAATCCAGATGTTAGCTCACTTGCGGGCAAGTCTAATTTTAAGCTTGTTTATATTGATGAGCTTAATTTAAAAACAGATTCTCCCCGCAGTTTTGCGAATAGATTTTTAGTACAGCGTAATATCCAAAATTAATCATATTTTTTTATCATAAGGATAAATCAATGCCAAAACATCACCAATTATCATTAGCTGAAAAACAACAGACATCCTCTATTGAACGGCCTTTATCCTGTGGATTTGCACCCTATGCACTCACAGGGGAACATTTAATGATGATCCCTCTCATGCCTGATCATCGATATAAGCTTCACGAAGAGATTTTCAGCCAACCGCAAGTCATGCAATATTTTGGTACAGGTAAAAGTTTTACTTTTGAGGAATATTCTTCAATACATCTAGATCGTGCGAAGCAAAATCTGACACTTCAATATGATCAGTACACAGGCCATTTATCTCGGTTTACTTGGACGATAATTACCCATGATGGTATAGCGGGCAGACTTAATATTTTTCCAACCGATGGACGAACAGAATTAGCATTTTGTATCTCTCCAGCACAACAAGGTAGAACTTTAGCCCGCCGTGCTAGTGAATTAGTTATCGAGTATATGGGAGAGGAAAGTTCTTTTATTGCAACAGCACACCCCTTGAATAAAGCCTCCTCCAAAACTCTTGAGCAAATACATTATCCTGATGGAAAATTCGTTTTCTTTAGAGATCCAGAGCGACAAAATGTTCCCAATAAATACGGTACGAACCAACCTCGAGACTATTTCTTATCTCAAAGGGAAAACAAATTTTCATTTTTCAGTTTTTCTCGCGGACATGTACATATAGATCTATCTAAAGAATTAGAGTACGAAGAACACAACAAAATGTTTGTAAAATAGATAGACAATTTCTTACATATAATGCTCGGCACTTCGGCTATTGATTTAGCAAGGTGCCGAGAAAAGCGCAGAAGATAAATTCCCCGAGTTTTTTATTGCTGTATATCAAGAAATCCTTACTTCATTGCCCGATGCAGATGAATAACACTGACCAAAATTTACCACTTCCTCTCGCCTCTGAGTTCGGAATATACTTACTAAGGGGAGCCATATGAATCAGGGTGTTTACGGCATTTCATCTAAACGTTAGTTTTTACGTGTCGAATATATGTCGAAGTTTGAGATAAAATACTGAAGACCGTTTTTTAAATTTATAACTCATAATCCGTTGGTCCTACGTTGAAGTCCTAGTGGGCCCGCCAATTAAATCACGTAGTTACGGTAGTTCCCCGATTGGCTATAAATCCATGTAGACACGATGTAGACGTTTAGGTTTTATCTACTGAACCCTCATAAGTTCTTCCCCAAATCAGGGGGACACTGACTCTTCCCCAATTTCTAAGGCACTCAATCAAGCACACAGTACTCTAACTATTAGTCTATAATTTTCAAAATATCTAAACCCATAGGCTCTTCGTTGTATTAATTTCATCTTTCGATGGAGCGTGACCGCTTACCTGGTTAATATAACACGAACATCATGCTCCGCCTCTCGTAGATAAAAAAATAATCAGTAAGCACATTTTATTGACAATAATGGTTGATTTGTATACAATAGGCGCATTATATTGCGACTACGCATATATATAACATAAAAGGATTGCAAATCATGGGCAACTCAAGTTCACATGAAAAGAAAGCTGCTGTCAGCGCCACAACGCTCGCAGCCATCCCAGGGGAGGTAGCTCTAAAGATTGGGGAAAGCCTAACTGTCAAACAGATGGCTCGCTTGGCCAGTACATCAAAATATTATCATGGATTATTCCAGCCTGAGCTTCGTGCGGCCAGATTGTTATTGTTTGTTATACGAGGTGAACAAGCCAATGCCCACGCTATGCTAAGACAGTACCCTGAGTTGATACTAAAACGCGGCAATGTCACGGATTACTCGGGTCGGACGTTTGAACATATTACCGCTTATGAATACGCATACTGGGCAAAGGATACGCATATGTGCAGAATGCTAGAGGCACATATGGATAATGCGACAAAAGCCAAAATACTTGAGCGCTGCGAGGCGATGGAAAAGAATGGTTTGGCCTATGAGCAACAAGGTGTTGTGGTAGAGCATTCAAAACACTTTGACTTTACCCCGCTCAAAACGGCACTGGAAAGCTATATTCAGGGGTTGGGCCCTTGTTTAACGCGCGTAATTATGCGGCGATGAATGCTGCCTGGATGGATGTTGGGTTGGCACAGCGTGATCTTCCAACTCACGTGGTAAATGAATATTGCCATCCTTACCGGTCGTTTCACCCACTACCCGCGTTTAATGAAAAGACCTTGCCTAGAAATTTAACAATTTACAATCAAGAGATTCGAGTTCCTGAGCTTCGAGACGGTGAGACTCATGCCCAGGTTGCATTTTTTCCATTAGGTTTTTCTGACTCCTGGCCTGGGATTAATTTCGCATTAATACGCGGCGGCTCGAATGGGACGAAGGAGCAACGGCACTCAGATGGCGGGAATGAAGGGTGTATAGGGCATCGTGGCGGCAACTCAGACTGGGCCAGAATGGATTTGGCGGCCGTTAGCCACCTAGATGAAGTAAGAACCGCCGATCTAACACAATCACGTGAAAACCTACTGTCGATAGAACCGGAGCATGGTCCTTGTATGATATCTTGATAAGTATGGGTCAATAGAGTCAGTGTCTAATGGCACTATTGACCCCTCTAACTTGCCGTATCCGAACAGCCTCTATATTTCTATGAAAACTGGTAAAATTTACGAATGTGCATATTGTAAATTATATGTAAAATAATCGCACAACAATTGCTGTCCGATTTTTATTTAGCGAGGGATACAACATGTTTACTTTATTTAGCAAAGCAAAAAAAATCGTTTCTTTTGGTGACGGTACAGCCATTATCTTTGGAGATGACAAGGAATTTAAATTTAAGACTGAAAACCAATTACTTTCTTATACAACCCAGGATAAATATGTATTTGAGAATGATCATGGTGAAAAGGTTATCGAATTCAGCGGATTGGCGTCAGCAGATAAGCGAGAAGATCAAAGCTGGGCGTTAGCAACATTTGATAAAGGTAGTTTTTCTAGTAATCATTTCCATAAAGAGCGCACTGAGATTTATTATGTTACATCAGGTGTTGCTAAGGTAATTCTTGACGGTGTAGAACATATCGTCAAAGAAGGTGAATCAATTGATATCAATCCAAATCAACACCACCAAGTTTTTAATGCTAGTGATGAAGCTGGCTTGGAAATGTTGGTTAAATGCACCCCTGCTTGGATTTTTCAAGACATGACCTTTGTAGAGACTGCTGTGACTACCACTGCGCCTTCACTTGGGTAGTAACAAGATCTTGTATCAATTACCGCAACAATTAGGGTCGAGTTTTTCTCATCTTCTTAAATGAGGCGACCTTATCGCCTTGACCACAATCCTAACAAGATTGGGCCAAGGCATTTCATTTTAAAAAAGCCAACTCCAGATAAATGGGTATTCTTGCCCATCGTGAACACTAATTCTTGCTGATCGTGAACAGTGATTCTTGTTTGATCGTGAACACCTATTCTTGCCTGAACGTGAACACTTTTCCAAAAAAACAGGAATAGGTGTTCACCATGCCATCACACCGCATTGCT
>CAXNER010000071.1:0-5936 GCA_964201315.1 Legionellaceae bacterium | reverse complement strand
TATGTTTCCTATGCATGAACTTACTGCGCTTGAAAAGCCTTTCATGAAAAAATTGGCGATGCTTAAAGTGAGCTTGGTCGGGCTTCCCAACGAAGCGGCCGGCAAACTCCCCGCAGAATTAAGTGGAGGCATGCAGCGACGTGCGGCAGCTGCGCGTGCAATATCCATGGACCCTGAATTATTGTTTCTAGATGAACCAACCACGGGGCTTGACCCTTATAGTGCCAGGCAATTTGACGAGCTCATTGTTTTTTTACGTGATGCATTAAATTTGACAGTAGTTATAGTAAGCCATGATATAGAATCGATCAAACGGTGCACCGATCGTGTTGCATTTATTGGTGAAGGTAAAATTTTAGCTATGCAACCGATTAAAGAGCTAATGCAAAACCCCCATCCGTTGATTGCCGAATACTTCAGTAAATTTTAAACTGATATACTTGGTGCGGTTATGTTTAGTGTTTAAACATAAAATGAACGGTAACAATTATACAGTAACACTTAGGAGCGCGCTGCTTGGACTCGCAAACTAATTACACCCTGGTGGGACTCGCTGTCTTGATTCTTTCAGCAACCCTGCTTTCAGCAGCCCTATGGCTATCTGTCGGTTTTGATAGAAAAAAATATGATATTTATACTGTATACATGCGGGAAGCCGCCTCCGGACTCAGTGATGACTCAGTGGTCAAATACAATGGTGTAAAAGTTGGCGTAGTCAATAAAATTGAACTCAATCAATTCGACCCTCAACAGGTCAAAATAGAACTTAAAATTGTAGCGGGCACACCAATAACGACAAGTACGCACGCAACATTGATTAACCAAGGGATTACTGGAACAACGTATTTAGGTTTATCTGCAAGCTCGCCCTCTCTTTTTCCATTGCAAAAAACACCTGGTGAGCCAAACCCAGTCATTCCCTACACGCCTTCTTTTTTTAGCCAATTAGAAAAAAATATGAATGATGTTAGCATAGGGATTACACGCGTTTTTGACAAAGAAAATGCCCGCGCGCTTAAAGAGACCCTTACTAACCTACAAAAAGTAACCGATGCTATTGCCAAAAACGACAGTAAACTAAGTCAAAGCCTTCATGA
This sequence comes from Legionellaceae bacterium, assembly GCA_964201315.1. Lineage (GTDB taxonomy): Bacteria > Pseudomonadota > Gammaproteobacteria > Legionellales > Legionellaceae > CAXNER01. The sequence goes on along the minus strand of CAXNER010000071.1, from coordinate 4,839 downwards.
ATTACCCGAACTTATACACGATCTTAAAAATAGTGTAAGTAAATTTGGTACCATGTCTCTGGACATGTCCTTGGCCAGTAAACAAGTAAGCGCTACAATGCAAGCTGGAAAAAATACGGCAGACAAGCTATCCCAACAAGCAATACCTCCCGGGGTATTGCTATTACAACGCTTGGACTTAATTGCCGCTAACCTTGAGAAAGTGAGCAATCAAATGCGTCAAAACCCGGCGGTAGTTATTCGTGGCAACGCCCCACCTAAATCTGGACCGGGAGAATGAATATGAATAAAATTACTGTTGCCATTCTTTTGAGTACCCCATTTATTTTAACGAGCTGCTCACCCATTAAAATGCCTGTTAGCAATCAATATAAACTCGCAACATTTAGCGCGAAAACATTTATTAAACAGAAAACAACAACCTCCATTTTGGTGTCCCAACCCGAAGCTATGGCGGGTTATCAAACTGATCAAATGTATTATATTCAAAAACCGTTTGAGTTAAATTCTTTCACACACAATGCCTGGATAAGCCCACCTGCCAACATGATCTACCCTCTTATCATGCAGAGCTTACAAAAATCCGGCTATTTTAATGCCGTGGCATCAGGTCCCTTCGTGGATAAGTCAGATTATCGCCTAGATACACAACTCATTTTGTTGCAACAAAATTTTCTATTAAAACCAAGCGCAATCGATTTTGTCGCAAAAATATTACTAACGCATATAGCAGATAACCGTGTCATTGCCTCACGTATATTTAGCGAGCATGTGAATTGCCCGAGCGATACGCCGTATGGGGGAGTCATCGCTGCCAATAAAGCAACAGAAGCATTCACTGCCGCCCTTTCAAACTTTGTCGTGGATGAAGTATCCCAAGATGTGCGACTGGCCTCTAAAAAATAATGTTTTTTTTAAGTGAGCCATCTTGGCGTTACAAGCGTAGCGAATCACCCAAAACAATTGTACAATGAGCCGCCATCGGGCACGATAAAAAATATTGACCCAAGTAAGTATGAATTTTAAACATAATGATACAACAAAAAGGAGAAACCGGATGAATGCTAGATCTTTTCTAAAATTAGGACTTGTTGCCGCAAGCGTTATACTGCTCGCATCTTGCTCTAAAACACCCGGAAGCGCTGATGGAGCCAACGAAGGGGGCGCAGAAGCTTACGGTTTAGGCCAATCAAATCACTTTGCCGGCCAAGAAGCAGGTGAAATGTATACGACTAAAGCACCACATAACCAAATTTACCTCTTTAGCTATGACAATAGCATTGTAGAACAAAAATACATTCCATCAGTAAATGCCCAAGCTGAATACCTTAAAACACATTCTGGTGCACGTGTTCTACTTGCAGGTCATACCGACGAACGTGGAAGCAGGGAATACAACGTTGCTTTAGGTGAGCGCCGTGCCAATACTGTTGCTGAATTAATGCGAATGTCAGGTGTTGGTAGACAACAAATTAGAGTTGTAAGTTATGGTAAAGAACGTCCTGCCAATTTAGGGCACGATGAAGCGTCTCACGGTCAAAATCGACGCGTTGAATTAACCTATGAGGCAACCAGATGATTAACACCCATCGTCTATTTATTGCAACAATTTTAGCCTGTCTGCTTCCCTTCAGTGTTTTTTCTGAAGCGCCGGTAGTGGATGAGAGTGAAAATTTTGCACTCCTGGATGAACAACAGACCGCTTACGAGCGGCCTGTTGCCAATGAACAGCGTAACACCCGAACTAATAATAATGAGGATGAATCGCCTCTTGCCACTGACGATAGAGATACAAGTAACGACAATGGCAACAACTCCGTTCTTTTAGACAAAGTTCAGGGCATGCAACAAGAAATCCAGGAACTACGTGGACAGCTTGAAGTTCAGGCTCATGATTTGAAACTATTACAAGAACAACAAGTAACGTTTTACAAGGATTTGGATGCACGGTTACCTAATGAGCCTTTAAAAACCGCAAAAAACGGGCCCTCTGCTGACATGTCAATCAACCCAACAGCCAGTGCTAAAAATCCAATAACAGTGGACACAATCCCAACAAAGCCCATTATTGGACCTGTGATTAACAACACAGCCCGGAATAACCCTGCTGATGAACAAATCAGTTATCTTGCCGCTTATGAATTAGTAAAAAACAAACGATTTGACGAGGCATTAACAGCCATGCAAACGTTTGTAACACAACACCCACAAGGTGGTTATACGGCTAATGCCCACTATTGGCTTGGCGAACTCTACATGGTCAAAAAGAATTATTCTGGAGCCATTGACCATTTTAATACCGTGTTAAAACAATTCCCATCCTCCAGCAAATCTGCCGCTAGTATGTTAAAAATTGGGTATGCACTAGCCGCTTCGGGGAAGAGAAAAGATGCTATTTTACAATTGCAGCAAGTTGTGAAAAATTACCCCGATACCAGTACAGCACAACTCGCTAAAACTAAATTGGAATCCCTAGGCCATAGCTGAGGGAACTTAAAATGAAACGATTACCTGATCAGTTACGCATTACTGAAATTTTCCACTCCCTACAAGGTGAATCAATTACGGTAGGTTTGCCTACCGTTTTTGTTCGTTTAACCGGATGCCCATTGCGTTGCCAATATTGCGATACTGCTTATGCCTTTAATGGCGGCAACATGGTAAGTATCGAGAGCATCCTTGAGCGCGTCGCTTCATTCGAATGCAAACATGTGTGTGTGACTGGAGGTGAACCACTGGCACAACCTGGCTGTATCGATTTACTAAAAAGCTTGTGTGATGCAGGACATGCTGTATCACTGGAAACCAGTGGCGCACGAAATATTGCGGACGTTGATCCCCGAGTAATGGTGGTCATGGATTTAAAAACACCAGACTCAGGCGAATGTGAAAAAAACCTGTTGTCTAATATTCACTATCTAAAACAAAGTGATCAACTTAAATTTGTACTTTGTAGCCTTGAAGATTACCAATGGGCATGCAAAATGATAACCGAACACCAGCTCACCGAGCGCGTCCATGTTCTTTTTTCACCAAGCTTTGAACAGTTAAACCCAACGATGCTGGCTGACTGGATAATAAAAGACCGATTATTTGTCCGCTTTCAACTACAACTCCATAAATTATTATGGAATGATGCCCCTGGTCATTAAATTCATAGGAGTAAAACCAATGCAATGGTTTGCACAAGCCCCTTCTAATATTGCTCTTATTAAATACATGGGTAAAAAAAATATTGAAAGCAATATCCCTATTAACCCATCGTTGTCTTATACGTTAAATAATTTACTAAGCAGTGTCACGCTAGAACAACACTCTGGAAAAAAAGACTTTTGGGAACCATTAAAAATCCCAGGTGGGCTGCCTTTTGTCCTATCCAATGCCGCACAAGAACGATTCCTGCAGCATTTAGACCGATTGAAAGTACAGTTAAATTATTCTGGAGCCTTTATTGTTCGCTCCTGCAATAATTTTCCGCACAGCAGTGGATTAGCAAGTTCTGCATCAAGTTTTGCGGCTCTGACCAAGTGTGCAATGCTCGCATTAAGCGATCTTACGCACACGCCTCTGCCATCTGTTGAAATGCAGGCTCAATTAAGCCGAATAGGCTCAGGCTCCTCCTGCCGCTCTTTTTTTTCGCCCTGGGCACTTTGGGAAGAAGAAACTGTTAGTGCCATCGATTTACCTTATCAACAATTGCTACATCAAGTTATTGTAATAAGCCATGATGAAAAAACGGTGTCTTCGAGTGAGGCGCATCTTCGTATTTGCACAAGCAAACTCTATAAAGCACGGCCCCAACGAGCAAAAGAGAATTTAAAAGTATTATTTGATGCCTTCGAAGCCCGCAATTGGAAAGATGCCTACCACGTTTGCTGGCGCGAATTTCAAGATTTACACATGCTCTTTTCAAGTTGTACATCGCCCTTTGCATACATCACTGAAAAAACTTCCGCCGCACTAATTACTTTACAGGAACTGTGGCAACGAGAAGGCGATGGCCCATTAGTGACGATGGATGCCGGACCCAATATCCATTTATTATATCGGCAAGAGCAAGCAGACATGGCGCTAAAATTTAAACAGGATTACTTGATAGGCAATTATGATGTTATATGATTTTGAAACCACCTCACATGGCAAATGGATTTTAGTTGGAGAACACGCTGTAATTAGGGGGCATGGTGCGTTGGTGTTTCCTATCAGCACTAAGAAACTGACACTAAGCTACCATAAATCAACATCGGAATTAAGCGCCACCTATGAGGGCGATAGCGGAGCGGACACACATTTATTATTTTGGAGTGTTCTTGAGCAAGGCATGCAGCTTTTAGGTAAATCTCTCAACAGCTTAAACGGTCATTTCAATTTATACAGTAACATCCCTGTCGGTGTCGGCATGGGTGCATCCGCAGCTTTATGTGTTGCAATGGCACGTTGGTTTGTAGCCCAAGGCATGCTTAAGGACTTAGATACACATAGCTTCGCGAGACAACTAGAAAATTTATTTCATGGTCAAAGTAGTGGTTTAGATATTGCGGGGGTCGCCGCCACAACCGGTGTTTTTTTCAAACAGGGGATATGCTCACCTATAGAAAAAAATTGGCAGCCGCACTGGGCATTATCATCTTGTGGACAAATTGGTATCACATCTCACTGTATTCGCCAAGTTGAAATCCTATGGCAAGAAGACCCTCATCATGCATCACAAATTGATCTTCAAATGGCACAGAGCGTTATCGACGCACGTATTGCACTAGAAAAAAATTCACCGTCCTCACAAAAGAACCTTGCGACAGCGATGAACATGGCAGCTAACTGTTTTAAGCAGTGGGGATT
>CAXNER010000070.1:0-5968 GCA_964201315.1 Legionellaceae bacterium | reverse complement strand
TCATCATCGATATGTTTTTCATCTAGAGCATCAACTAAAGTTACCAAATGCAATGCCAACTCAGGTTCTTGCAAAAAATACGCGTAGTGTTCTGGTGAGGGGTCCTCGTTTTTATCCAGTAGCAGCGCCATATCCGCTATCCACTTTTCTAAACTTTCAGTGTTAGTTAACGTCATGCTTGCTTAGGTACCGCTCGTGGCTTCCCGTCCTCATCAATCGCTACAAAAACAAATGTTCCTTCTGTGACGCAGTGTTTCTCTCCGGTAGATAAATGTTCCGTCCATGCCTCTACCGCAATGGTCATCGATGTTCTGCCAATTTTTATAAGCTGTACATGACAACTCACGACATCTCCTACGTGTACGGCTTTAAGAAATGACATTGAATTAATAGAAACTGTCGTAGCGCGGCCTCTGGAAAGCCTTTTCGCTAAAATCCCGGCCGCCAAATCCATCTGAGAAACAAGCCAGCCGCCAAATATATCACCATTAGCATTAGTATCAGCAGGCATTGTTAAGGTTTGCATAGTAATTTCACCATGAGGCAATAACATTATTCAGACCCCCTCTTTAATTTAGACAAAGCATCAGCCATGGACGTATTAAATATTATGGTTTTTTTAGCGACCGGCTCTTTTTTTATTGGCTCAGGCTTTTTAACGTGCGCCGGTTTTTTTACTGCTTTTAAATTTTCCACAGCGCGGGGCTTTTCTCTATTTTTTTGCGGAATAGCTGCTTTTTCTTCATTAATCCGCATAGTCAAACCGATACGACGACGCTCTTTATCAACATCAACTACTTTAACGCTAATAATATCGCCGGCTTTAACCACGGCTCGAGGGTCTGTGATAAAACGATTTGTCATCGCTGAAATATGCACCAAACCATCTTGATGCACGCCAATGTCAACAAAAGCACCAAAATTAGTAACATTACTCACAACACCTTCAAGAATCAGTCCCTCGTGCAAATGACTGATATCTTCAACACCCTCTTTAAAACTAACGGTTTTAAATTCAGGTCGTGGATCACGTCCTGGTTTTTCCAGTTCCTGCAAAATGTCACACACGGTAGGTAGACCATAGTATTCATCAATATAGTTCGCTGCATTTACACTTTTTAGTAACTCGCTATTTCCTATGGCTTGACCAATATCAAGAGGAATATCCGCCAATATCTTTTCTACCAAAGAATACGCTTCCGGATGAACACTCGAGGCATCTAATGGATTATCACCATTCATAATTCGCAAAAATCCTGCCGCTTGCTGGAAGGTTTTTTCACCCATGCGCGCTACTTTCTTCAATTGCTCGCGATTAAGAAATGCACCATGTTCATCACGGTATTGCACTACGTTTTTTGCCAATGACTCATTCAATCCTGAGACGCGAGCTAACAAAGCCACTGACGCTGTATTTACATCAACGCCAACCACATTCACACAATCTTCCACCACACCTTCAAGGCTACGCGCCAAACGAGGTTGATTCACATCATGTTGATATTGCCCAACACCAATGGATTTTGGCTCTATTTTTACCAACTCAGCCAACGGATCTTGTAGTCGTCTGGCAATGGACACAGCACCGCGAAGCGACACATCTAACTCTGGAAATTCATTGGCCGCAAGCTCCGAGGCCGAATAAATCGAGGCTCCGGCTTCACTAACTATCATTTTCGCCAATTTTAAATCAGGATACATTTTTACCATATCGGTAACCAAACGTTCTGTTTCGCGTGAACCAGTACCGTTACCTATACTGATAAGATTAACCCGATGCTTGGCCGCTAATTTAGCTAAAGCAGCAATTGACTGATGCCATTCATTCTGAGGAGCAAAGGGAAATACTGTGGTGTAATCCAATAGCTTTCCAGTGACATCAACCACAACGACCTTAATCCCTGTACGAATTCCCGGATCTAACCCAATCGTGATTTGCGGCCCCGCAGGTGCTGCTAATAGTAGATCGCGTAAATTACTGGCAAAAACATGAATGGCCTCTTCATCTGCCAATTCGCGCAGGCGAGTAAATAATTCCACTTCAAGCTTTGTGAACAATTTAACCTTCCACGTCAGTCGGACCGTTTCCATTAGCCAATTATCGGGAGCGCGTTGTTGTTCTGTTATCTTAAAATAGCTCGCCACACGCTTTTCACCGTAGGTATCATCACCTGACAACGTAAGCGACAATTGTAATGCACTCTCGCGACGTCCACGAAATAACGCTAACGCTCTGTGAGAAGGGATTTTATTAATAGGCTCAGCATAAGAAAAATAATCAGCAAATTTATTACTAGCGCCTTTCTTATCTTTTGCATTAGTAGATTTTGCACTGGCAGATTTTGTACCAACAGAGCTGAGTGTAACATTTTGCCACAAATATTGACGCAACTCATTTAACAACTCAGCATCTTCAGCAAACTGCTCCATAAGAATTTGTCGAGCACCCTCGAGAGCATCAGCAACCGTTTTAATATCAGCCTCAAGATTTATAAATTGCTCGGCATGTACCTCTGGAACAAGTGATGCATCTTGCCATAAAGCAAGCGCAAGCGGCTCAAGACCTGCCTCTTTAGCGATATGTGCTTTAGTACGCCTTTTAGGTCGGTAAGGCAGGTATAAGTCCTCTAGACGGGTTTTAGTATCGGCCAAAAGAATAGCGCGCTCCAATTCGGGGGTTAATTTGTCTTGCAAACCAATCGTTTGCAACACCAATGCCCGACGCTCATCCAGCTCGCGCAAATAATGCAGCCGTTCAGCAAGCTGTCGTAGCTGAGTATCATCAAGCCCCTCAGTCGCCTCTTTGCGATAGCGTGCAATAAATGGCACTGTTGCACCGTCATCAAGTAAACGAATCGCCGTCTCTACCTGCGAAACCTTAGCATTGATTTCCCGCGCAATCACCGCAGCTGTCGTCAACATCTCTTGAATCATTCACATCCCCGTAAAACATGATAAAAAACGTCTATCATCTCCACATCGCCAGGTAATCCCTATTCAAGACCCCATGGGTTGACCACAAAGTCGAAGGCTCATTTTACTCAGCAACATCGAGAGAATACAAAAACGTGCTTATTATATCGCTATTCCTACTTATTATGCGAACTTCGTAGGGCGTGGTGCTACTCCACCGTTACAGACTTCGCAAGATTGCGCGGCTGATCAACATCGGTGCCTTTAGCCACCGCAACATGATAGGCCAATAATTGAAGCGGTATCGTGTAAATGATGGGTGCAATCCACTGCCCACAAGTGGGAACTCGTATTAAATGCGCACCATTAGCAAGCCACGTTTCCCTGTCATCAACAAACACAAATAATTGGCCCCCGCGTGCACTAACCTCTTGCAAATTTGATTTTAATTTATCGAGCAATTCATCATTCGGGGCTATCGCCACTACCGGCATTGCCGAATCAACCAACGCCAAGGGGCCATGTTTAAGTTCACCTGCGGGGTACGCTTCAGCATGAATGTATGAAATTTCTTTTAATTTCAATGCACCCTCAAGAGCAACGGGGTATTGAACGCCGCGTCCCAAAAAGAGCGCATGAGCCTTATTCACAAACATAACTGCAAGCGATTCAACTTGTGCATTAATTTTTAAAACACGCTCACAATGTGTGGGTAATTGTTGCAACTCAGCAAGCACAGCCTCCGCTCGCTCATCTCTACACAGGGCTGCCGCCAGCATTAAAAATGCTGCTAACTGCGTGGTAAATGCCTTCGTGGAAGCAACCCCAATCTCTACCCCTGCCCGTGTCAAAAACACACAATCAGAATCACGCACCAAACTACTGCTAGCCACATTACAAATAGCGAAGCTAGCCAAATAATTCATTGTTTTAGCTTTATGAAGGGCAGCGAGCGTATCTGCTGTTTCTCCCGATTGAGACACTGCAACAAACAAGGTTTTATCACCCACCACCACATCACGGTAACGATATTCACTCGCTATTTCGACTTGTGTGGGTAGACCTGTGAGGGATTCCAACCAATATTTAGCTACCATTCCTGCGTGATAACTAGTCCCACAAGCAACGATATGAATTTGCCTTACATCTGCAAAAATCACTGCAGCACGTTCACCAAAACTGGCCCGCAATACGTCTAGGCTCGCAATGCGTCCCTCCAAGGTATCTGCCAGCGCGTTAGGCTGCTCGAAAATTTCCTTTAACATGAAATGCCGATAGATCCCCTTACTCACCGCTTGACAATCATCGTTCAAAGGCTGTGATTCGCGCAAAACTGGCTTGTTGTGTTTATCATAAAACTCCATCGTACTTGCAGTAAGGCGAGCGCTATCACCTTCCTCAAGATAGATAATCGCCCCGGCAAATGAGCGTAGCGCCAATGCATCTGAGGCAATAAAGTTTTCGTCTATACCCTGCCCTATAACCAGCGGGCTACCCTTACGGATAGCTATCAACTCATCGGGATATTTCTGGTGTATCACACCCAAAGAAAAAGCGCCCTCCATTTGGGCCGCCGTGGCTTGAACCGCAAGCAATAGAGATTTCTCTTGTTGATAATGATGGTGGATAAGATGAGCAGCTACTTCGGTATCAGTTTCCGAGGTAAATTCGTAGCCTATTTCTTGTAAATAATGACGCAGTTCATCATGATTTTCGATGATACCATTATGCACAACCGCAACCTCGCCTTTGGAAAGATGCGGGTGAGCATTTAGTTCGGAAGGCTTGCCATGTGTAGCCCATCGGGTATGTGCGATACCTGTATTACCAACAATGGCTGTCTCTGCCATCGCGTCAACCAACGCTTGCACTTTACCCATAACCCTTAAACGTTTTAAGCGCGAGCTACTGTCAATTACCGCAATGCCGGCTGAATCATAACCACGGTATTCAAGACGTCGTAAACCCTCCAGCAACACCTTACTAATGTCTCGACGTGACACAGCTCCCATTATCCCGCACATACCCCACTCCCCATAAATTCCGAGCTAAAAGTCAACAACGTAGCATGCAAGCCCATAAATTGTCGACAACGCATCAATTACCTAGGTCATTATTACGGCCACTAGGGCTTGTTGACAATTGCACCATATCCCTACGGACCATGGTGTGTCCGCGGTATCCAGACGCTTTAAAAACGAATCGTCAACACGCCTTACCCTTAAATATTTTTTTTCATGAGACGCGAATGATCACGCTGCCACTCACGATCTTTGGTGGTCTCTCGTTTATCATGCGATTTTTTACCCTTCGCCAACGCCACTTTTAATTTAATCTTGTTGCGTTTCCAATAAAGCGTTAATGGCACCAATGTATAGCCTTGCCGCTCGACGCTGCCAATCAGTTGATCAAGCTCACGCCGTTTCAGTAATAATTTACGCGTACGAATAGGATCGGGATGCATGTGTGTTGACGCCGTGGGTAAAGGTTGAATTTGCGCGCCAAGCAACCACGCCTCACCATGTTTTACAATCACATGCGCATCCGACAAATTGATTTTTCCTGCACGTAAACTTTTTATCTCCCAACCTTCAAGCACAAGGCCAGCCTCATACTCATCTTCAATAAAATAGTCAAAGCGCGCTTTTTTATTCACGACGATAGTAGCGCTTTGCTGTTTGTTGGTCGTCATAAGACACCTAAACTCAATAACACAAAGGAAGCGATTATAACGTATTAAGCTTTATTTGGTTAGGACCTATCTGTCGTTAGTGGGGAATTATCTTGCCTAACCATTCACGCCTTCATTATCGACCCCAATGACGCCGTAGGCCATGCCTAGCGCATGGTCTTCGTTGAGGGACGCGTGGCTTAGGTACTAGAAAAATCAACATCATTACAGATTAGATAATTCTGATGTCAATTCACTTGACGAAGGCCCCGGGCCTCATCACAATGAAGTATCTGATTTTAATAGGATAAACTCCATGGATAAAGCCAGTAAGGAACACAAACTATTTGTTCTTGATACCAATATCTTGATGCACGATCCCAG
>CAXNER010000069.1:0-5984 GCA_964201315.1 Legionellaceae bacterium | reverse complement strand
TTTTTTTCATGGTTAAAGGCGGCTCAAAATAAGCATACTTGTCTCTAGACCCTTGTAATTGTAATTACCTCATATCGTAATGGAAAAGGTATACGATATGAAGTGATTATTTGAGACCTTGCGCAGGGGGGATATATTGACTTATTAATGCGCCTTTTCTTCCAGTTTTGCTGTGGTAGCTTTTTGTTTATCGTCTAGCTGTTGCATATAGAGGGCGTCAAAATTGATGGGTGCCAAAATCAATTGAGGGAAACTGCCACGGATAACTTCAGCGGTAATTGCTTCACGAGCATAGGGAAAAAGAATGTTGGGGCAGAAGCTACCCAGTAAATGATCAAGTTGTTGTGTCGGAGCACCTTGAATGGTGAAAATACCGGCTTGTCGAATTTCAACTAAAAAAGCAGTTGTGCCCTTGTTTTTTACCGTCGCAGTTACCGTCAACACTACTTCATACACACCAGCTTCAAGTGTTGTATGTTGAGTATTTAAATCCAACGTTAGCTCAGGCTCCCATTGTTGCTGAAATACCGCTGGCGTATTGGTTGTTTCAAACGATAAATCTTTGACATAGATACGCTGAATCATAAATTGTGTTTCAGGTGCTTGTTGTTCTACATTTGTTTTTTCTGTCATTTTAATGTCTATCCATATTAAATGTTAATTGAAATTGGCTGGTTAATCTGTCTTTGTACGTCCCGGGACATACAAAAAGGTTACTTCCCTTTGACTAAAGGTAATTTCGCTTCCTGCCATGCGGCCACTCCGCCGGTCAGTACCATGGGCTCTGCATACCCTTGTTCACGCAATTTAGTCGCAAGTGTTGCTGATTGCAAACCACGTGCGCAAACGAGAATGATTGGTTTTGCTTTGTATTTATCCATGCGTTGTTCATTGAAATCTTCAGCAGAGGCATGAATGGCATCAATAATGTGACCGGCACGAAATGATTCGAGGTCTCGTAAATCAATGACGACAGCGTCCTCGTGATTTATTTTATCAACGGCTGCGGCGGGCGAAACTTCTTTGGCTCGTTTTTTTTGTGTAACAAGTTCGTTAATAAAAATGATAATGAGAATGGAGATTAATGCTAAAAAAAGCGCCCAATGCTTTGCTGAAAATTGTATTAATTGATCCATGAAAAACCTAATGTTGGGTGGTGAATTGACGAATTATCCCGAGAATGATGCTGCAACGCAAGCCGTTATTCTTCAATAGGGTATCCGGCGCGCACCCACTCAGTAATCCCACCATCAACGGAGTAGACATTTTTGTAACCTAAGTCAATCAAGTAGTTTGCTGCAGTTAGTGAGCGCACACCGCCACGGCAATGCAAATATATCGGTGTTTCAAACGCTGGTACTTTGGCTGCAATCTTATTGACAAGGGTGTCCTTTGGAATATGCAGTGCACCAGGAATGCGTTGCTCTTGCCACTCACTGTCTTCGCGAACATCGATGAGACAAAGGTTTGCATCTGCATCACGGCATTTTTTTAATTCATGCACGTTAATAGTGTGTATTTTATGGTCGGTCATAGTGGTTCTCTCTAAAGGATGGTCGAGTAAGTGTGGAGTGGTGAATAAACCAATAAATGGCGGCAGTTACAACACCACCAACAAGTGTTGCAAATGCCCACGTGCCTGCAGACACCAAGGCGGGCCGTTGCCCTAGTTTATATAAATTGCCCGCATCACGCGCTACACCTCCTGCAAAAATTACATGAAGAATAGCACTGATCATTAGCAATAAATAATACAATGTTTGAATTTGGTTATTATAGTGTTGCGCTAAGTCAAAGAGCATCCAAGCGTTCCCTTCGATATGGTTTGTTGAACGTTATGATATCAGAAAAATAGAATTTGGCAGTAGGTCTATATTATGCTTCAGGGCAAAAGCGTGAGGGAGCTAAAAAAACAATGGCGTGTTTTAAAGTTTGACCAGGCCACCTTGTCTACGTCCCGCGGCCTTATCATTGCCCACAAGTCTGTTAGATAGGTTTAATTTGAAGTTTCTAGTTAATAGGGGCATGTATGATCTTCTGTGCGTCAGGGTCCTGTCACGGTAGTGCTTGCTTTTCATGCTCGCAGGCTGTGCGTGAAAAACAAGCACCACCGCGCCACCCTTCCTGTTAGATCGATCACATGCTAAATCGTAAACCCACTCAATGGAAGGGTGGCGCGGTTGTTTGCTTTTTTCGCACGGAACGCAGTGAGTACGAAAAAGGCGAACTACCGTGACAGGACCCTGACGCACAAGCGATCATACATGCCTCTATTAACAAGAAGTATCCAGGTACTGATGGTGTGGGTAATGATAAGGCCGCAGGACGTAGCCAAGGTGCTAAGGTGAAACTTTAAAACACTCTATTGTTTGTATTTAGCTCACTCACGCTTTTACCCTGCAAGGATATGGATAAGCTATAAACTTGATGATAGAATATATACCTAATTAACAAACTACTACACAGGTGAACGTGAATGAAAAAATTATTGGTGGCATCACTGTCTCTCTCAGTTTTTCTAACCGGTTGCGCACAAGTGACGAACGAAGGCGTAGGCACGGTATCAGGGGGCGTTATTGGTGGTTTACTGGGCAGTCAATTTGGTGGTGGATCGGGTAAAGTTGTGGCAGCGGCCGGTGGAGCATTGCTCGGGGCTTTTTTAGGCGGCAAAATTGGTCAATACATGGATCGTCAAGATAGAATGGAAATGCAACGTGCATTAGAAACTGCGCCAGTAGGTAAATCTGTTAATTGGACGAACCCTGATAATGGGAATCAATACAGCGTAGAACCCACAAGAACCTACTACAGCAATGAACAACCCTGCCGTGAATACACCACGCGAGCGCTCATTGGTGGAAAGAACCAGCAAATATACGGTAAAGCATGCCGTCAAGCTGATGGCGCATGGAAAGTAGTGAGTTAAATTGCCAAGATAATTTTTTATGTAATAAAAAATGCATGCTTATCAAGAAGGTGCCATTCCTGCTCTGGATCTAGAGCGGGGATGGGGCCTCGTCTACGTAAGCATGAAGAAAATAGTGCTACACATACTTTCCGAGAAGGCATGAAAAATGAACGTTGTTTTAATAACAACGTTCATTTTTTTTGCCTAAAAAAGTATGCGCGTTACATTCGGATTGAGCACTATTGTTCGTTAATATATTTAAAGTGTTCCTGAACGCTGATTGATTTTAAAGCACTCGCGATCTTGCCCTGTAGAAATTTTTAAGCTTGACAAAAACAACATGGTTTTGATAACTTCATGAAAAATATATAAAAATACAGGGTATTATGTTCGGAAATTTAACGTTCTCTTTTATTGGTGGTACTGGTAATTTAGGCAGTGCTATGATTCGCGGACTTATTCGAGCAGGAGTATCTCCCAATCAAATTGTAGTTAGTAATCGTAGTTTAGAGAAGTTAAAACCTTTCATGAAGGAGTTGGGTGTGTTGTCGGCACAGACAAACTCAGACGCTGTCCTGCGTGCTGATGTGGTGTTCATCGCCGTGAAACCGCAATTTTTGGAGGGAATTTGTAAGGAAATTGGTCTAATAACCCAAAGGCGACGACCTTTAGTTATTTCATTGGTTGGTGTGATAAACCTAGCTGATATTTTAAAATCCCTCGGAGGTAATACACTTGGCCTTGTTCGCGTCATGACGAATACGCCGGCTGAGTATTGCAAGGGTACAACGGCTATGTTTGCTAATGCTTATCTAGAGCCACCACAAAAAATACTGGCTGAATCTATTTTTAATGTTGTGGGAAGTGCATTTTGGGTGGATAACGAAGAAACCTTAAATACACTCACGGCCCCAGTTGGGTGTGCGCCGGCTTATGTATTTTTATTTTTGGAAGCGTTGCAAAAAGAAGCAGTGATGCAAGGCGTACCCGATGCTTTGTCGGCTAAATTTGCTTTAACACTGGTTCTTGGTGCGATTGGATTGGCAAAACAATCAGGAGACTCTTTTTCTAAGTTACGTGAAAAAGCGACGACTCCTGTTCAAGTAGAGTGGGAAGCTGCTTATGTATTTCAATTTTTAGAGAGCTTGCAGGACGCCACGATGAGTCGAGGTATTTCTGAGGGGTTGGCGGCTTTGGTGGTTTTAAATACGGTTCTTGGTGCGGTTGAATTAGCAAACCAATCAAGTGATTCTTTTTCTATATTACGTGAAAAAGTGACCACGCCAGGTGGTGTTACAGAATATTCATTGACGAAAATGCGCGATAAAACCTAGATCCATGGTTTTTTTGACTCTTTTAAAAAGGTCTTTCAAGCTGCTGAAGAGCGTATCGATGAAATTGGCAAGACACTGCCTTCTCAGTTGTGATTAACAATGCAATCTTTAGAGTGGAGGGTAATTGTCAATATGCTCCGATCTCTTTACACAGTATTTGGCAAGTTTTGTCTTTGTCTTTATTTTTTACCTGATTTTCGAGAATCATCCCGTTTAGTGTCGTTTCCTTTCACTCGGGTGTACACTTCTGCTTGAAATACAATAGGTATCTCTGGCAAGATGCGGTCTTCTATAAATGTTCCAGTGAGGAGCTATGAAAATTTTGGTTGCAGTGAAGCGCGTGATAGATCCTTACGTCAAAGTACGTGTTAAAGCTGATAAAACTGGTGTTGAAACGCAAAATGTTAAAATGTCCTTGAATCCTTTTGACGAGATTGCTGTAGAAGAAGCGTTGCGCTTGCGTGAAAAAAATGTAGCCTCCGAAGTTGTTGTCGTGTCAGTTGGTCGAGATGTTAGTCAAGAGACCTTGCGACAAGCGCTGGCAATGGGCGCTGATCGTGCAATTTTGGTGCGCACTGACGAGTCGTTTTGTAGCCTTAATATTGCAAAAATACTGCGAAAAATTGTTGATGATGAACAGCCAAAATTAGTTTTGATGGGTAAACAATCCATTGATGGCGATAATAATCAAACCCCACAAATGCTTGCCGCTTTACTGGATTGGCCCCAAGCCACTTTTGCATCTAAATTAATTGTTTCTGCAGAAAGTACACCCATTGAGCGTATCCAGGTTATGCGGGAAATTGATGGTGGATTAGAAACGTTGGAGGTTAAATTACCTGCTGTTGTAAGTACAGATCTGCGGTTAAATGAGCCACGTTATTCAAGTTTACCTAATATCATGAAAGCTAAGCGTAAACCTTTAGACATTATAGAGTTAGACGCCTTAGGACTAGCGCTTAAGCAACATACGGAAGTGCTTTCTGTTATGGCACCAACAACAAGAAGCAGTGGGGTTAAAGTGGATTCAGTTGAAGCATTAATCGATAAATTACAACATGAAGCCAAAGTGCTTTGATAGGGACTTTTTTAGATTAAAGGAGAGATCATGAGCACTCTAATTATTGTTCAACACGATAATCAAGTTATGCAGACGTCCACACGGCAAGTGTTAGCCGCGGCCTTGCAGTTAGATGAGAAGCCTATTTTATTGGTGGTTGGGGATGGTTGCCACGCGGTTGCAACTGAAGCAGCAATGCTTAAGGGTGCTCACGCGGTCTGGGTTGCCGACGATGTTTGCTATCGCAATCAATTGGCAGAGATTGTTGCTCAGCTGGTTAAATTAATAGCTGCGCCATTTGCAACAATAATGGCAGCGTCAAGTACGTACGGAAAAAATCTATTACCACGAATTGCGGCAATGCTTGATGTTGCACAAATTTCTGATGTCACTCGCATTATTGATGAAAATACTTTCGAACACCCTATTTATGCAGGAAATGCTATTGAAACCGTTCGGGTTTTAGATGATAAAAAAATTCTTTCTATTCGTACCACGGCTTTTGATGCAATAACCAGTAGTCAGCCTGCCTGCGGTATTGAATCTTTGCAGCAAGTATTTCCTGAGACAACCACTCACTTTGTCGATCACCAATTGAATAAGTCTTCGCGGCCTGATTTAAGCAGTGCAAAGATCATCGTTTCGGGTGGACGTGGCTTACAAAGTGCTGAAAAATTTAAAT
>CAXNER010000068.1:0-6001 GCA_964201315.1 Legionellaceae bacterium | reverse complement strand
TATTCTCATCAACACTGAGTTCTTTTTCCGGATGTTGTAGGAAGTAACTAAATCCTGTTATAAAATAATAAAAACCTAGCGCACCAGCATCTACTAAGTTCAATTCTTTTAAAACAGGGAGCGTAGAGGCCGTTTTCTGAACTTCTTTTTCAAGCAAAGATAATAGTTCGGAGATTGCTATATCAAAATAATCAGTAGTGACCCTCTCTCGAGTAAAAGAGGCCCATGCTTCAATGAGAGTTAATATGGTTCCGTCCACTGGGTTGGGTATAGCAGAACGGACTTGATGAGCTGATTTTAGCAACAGTTGAGAAAAGCAATCCATTGTTAAATGCTTCTCAGTCGAGATAGCCTCAGCCCAAGCATTAAAAAATTGAGAGAAGATAATGCCCGAATTACCACGCGCACCTAAAATACTCGCATCAGCAACCGAATTCATGGTTAATTTTAGGGTGTCGTGAACAGACGAGAATTTGATAATTGCATTTGCAGTTGACGCCATGTTATCACCAGTATCAGCGTCCGCAATAGGAAACACGTTAATTTGGTTTAATATTTCCTTTTGCTTAATCACGGATTGACAACCCGCGAGAATGGCCTGGTGAAGTTGATTTTTATTCAGTTTTGTTAATGGCATTTTTTACCAGATTTTTATTTATAATTTTGCACCGCTCTTTTGAAATGGCGATGACTAAAAAACAATACAGCTATAAACCAATTGAATCTCTACAGTAATTTTTCAAGAAGTCAACAAGCTAATGAAAGAACTGCCACCCCACTTACAAGCGATGGCTTCTTTCACTTTGGCAACTGGTCTTCGTGAATCCAATGTAACGCAATTGAAATGGAGTGAAATTAATTTAGATAAAAAACACGCACTGATCCATGCCGATGAATCTAAATCGAAACGCTCCATTCCAGTGCCATTGAATAAACAAGCGATCGCTATTTTAAAAGCTCAGATCGGGAAAAACCCTACGTATGTTTTTACATACAATGGCAATCCCGTGACCCGGTGTAACAACCATGCGTGGGAAAAAGCGTTGAAACGTGCAGGGATCAATGATTTTCGCTGGCATGACCTTCGTCATACCTGGGCAAGTTGGCACGTTCAGAATGGTACACCGTTACATGAGCTACAGCAATTAGGTGGTTGGTCAAACTATGAAATGGTGCTGCGTTATGCACACCTGACTAGTGAGCATTTAAGAGCGGCGGCAGGGCGCATTCATAATGAGTGTTTACCCGAGTAAATGGGTTTTATGGCACAATTTCATGACACGTTTTTGCCACAGTAACTTGGTTTTTATGACACGATTTCGAGCTAACTTATTGATTTTAAATGGTGCGCTCGGAGGGACTCGAACCCCCGACACCTTGGTTCGAAGCCAAGTACTCTATCCAGCTGAGCTACGAGCGCATTTTAGGTACTAGAGTCTAAGGGTTAGAATCTAGATTTATAGTGGAACAACTTTACGCCTCTAACAACAAAATATCGCGATTGATCTTTTGGCTAGAATGGTGGGCCGTATAGGATTTGAACCTATGACACAGAGGTTAAAAGCCTCCTGCTCTACCAACTGAGCTAACGGCCCCCAAAGAGGCTGAAATCATACCGGAAAACCGTAAAAGTTCAAGTCTTTTAGCAGGGTTATTTTCAATCACACGAACGAAATGGTTTGAAAATTATCCATTCAGACTAAAGGCGTACCATCATATAAATCAGTATGGGTTGCTATGATATCCAGCCCCATCAATAATAACTGATGACGAACAACAGCCTGGCTTTCTATCGAAACCAACAATAACAAAACATCAGCGCCCATAGCTCCGCACCCTTTCATAGCCAATACACCTGATTGCTCTCTAAGAAGGTCAATATGTTGCATACTGTGCTCCGCTACCAAATTCATGTGCGCTAACTGTTGATGATAAGCATTTACAGCGTCAACCATGCGATAACCATCAACTGCGGTCATTGCCTCTTTCGCCAAATCGACGATAAACGCCAATTCACTGATTTGGCTGGGAAGTGAGATTGCTTGTAAGTGGTGGTGCGTGGCTAATTTTTTGCCTGTGTGTACTAGAAAAAAACCAACGTCCTGAAAAGGCCAAGAGAAACTCTGGCAATGGTTTTTTTGCCTATTGATGTATACACAACCACACAATGATTGTGCCAAAACATCATAACCACTGGGACGCAACCCAGCACCTTCTGCCACGCATTGCCAATAAGCATTTAACAATGCTTGTTGATTGGCTGTTTTTTTTTGCACGTGCACGCTCGCAAGGTATGCGCCTATAAATTGAGCGCTGGAGGCGCCCAACCCACCGCGTCCGTGATAAGGATCGTGCCATTGCAAACCTACACCCTCATGGCATTGCTGTATCCACCAACGCCCAGCGGGAGATTCATCGTGAATACCGTCCAACCCCGGTTTGTCTGATAACAGCACTTCGAAACAAGGTGTAGTCGTCAGAATCATTGCAGAAGACCCTGCAAGCGCTGCATATTCGCCTAACAGGAAGGTTTTAGCAGGAATAGACCATTTCATGACTGTCTAATGACGGCCAACAACTCACAAGCGTTGTTTAAACTAATTCTTTTATTAGTCATTAAACAATGTTGCAATCGCTCTTTTAGTTCTGGCATTTCACTATCAGTAGCACCGGCACCCATCAATAAATTATCAATGTGTAATTTCATGTGCCCTTGAATAATACCCTCGGTACAAAGTGCTCTAAGTGCGCCTAAATTCTGCACGAGACCAACAGCGGCAATAACTTGTGATAATTGATTCGCTGACTCAATACCCATCATGCGTAAACACATGCTTGCCGTTGGGTGCAAAGATGTAACGCCCCCCACCGTTCCCACAACTATGGGCGCTGTTAGTTCACCTGTCAGTGTAGTGTCAACGTAACGCCAACGCGTAATGGCTTGATAAGTGCCTGAACGCGCTGCATAAGCATGAACACCCGCTTCAACAGCACGCCAATCGTTACCGGTTGCTATCAAAACCGGGTCAATCCCATTCATAACCCCTTTATTATGAGTTACCGCTCGATAGGGATCGCTTTCTGCAAAGAAAGAGGCTTCTTGCAAGCGCTCACCCAAGGTTTCATCGACATCATGAATAGTGACCTTGGCCGTGGTTAGCTTTTGATCGTTCAAATTTGACAAAATACACATAGTCACTTGTTCGCCTGTCAAATTTTCAATCGGCGTTTTTAAATACTCAAGAACCTGGTTGATAATATTGGCGCCCATCGCATCGCAACTATCCATCATCAAATGAATAACCGCCATGTCACCACCATCAGCTCGCGGCAGTTTACGTAACTGTAGATCAATAACACCACCACCGCGTCGCACCATGTTTGCAGCGACATCTTCATTGGCCTTTTCGATAAAAAAACGTCTATTTTCGTCAAAAATCGTTGAAAATCGCTGAAAATCATCTATTTTAGCCAATTGTATTTGGCCAATTATGCAATTACCACTAACGTTGGTCGTTATTTCACCGTGTTGTCGTATCCATCTCGCTGTTTTTGATAATGCAGCAATAATTGATGTTTCTTCTACCGCCAATGGAATGACATAATCACGCCCATCAATGCAAAAATTAGTGGCAACGCCTAAGGGAAGCTGGAAATAACCAATGACATTTTCAATCAATTTATCGGCAAGATTTGTATCTTGTATGCCGCCTCTTCTTAAATACAATACGTCCTCTGGCGTAATTGCACCCAAGGCCAACAAACGTTGAAAACGCTCTTCTCGAGCTAATTTGGAAAAGCCTTGAAATAACTGGCTGGCATTATTGGCTAACGACATGCCTTCTCCTTTAGATCACTAAGTACACGGCTACCAGTACAAAACATAGCAACCTTTAATTCATATTCTATAGATGCCATTACTGCGAGCACACTCTCAGTCGTTTGCAATGCTGCATGAAGCATTGGTTTAGCAAAACCAACCGTTGTGGCTCCTAGGGCAATTAATTTTGCGGCATCCAAACCATGACGAACCCCACCGGAACCCCAGACTTCAAAATTTGGATTTAGGGAGCATGCGTCGTTAACGCTCTTTACAGTATCAATACCCCAGTTATGAAACGTCGCTGAAGCTTTGTGGCGAATAGGTTCGTTAACCGCACGATGCCCCTCAATACGCCCCCAATGCGTGCCGCCTAAACCACTGACATCAACCGCAGCAACCCCAATGTCATTTAAACGTGCCAAGGTAGAACGGGAAAAGCCACAACCAGTTTCCTTCACTACTACGGGCAATGACAGTGCGCTTACCAATGCGGCTAGAGCATGCCAACATCCTTTAAAAAGAGGCGTCCCCTCGGGTTGAATGCACTCTTGCAATGGATTGCAGTGAATAATTAATGCATCTGCTTGCAAAGCATCAGTCAAACGTTGTATTTGCGCCAGAGGTGTAGTGATAAGTTGTGCTATGCCTAAATTACTAAACAAACAAACATCGGGATAATCACGACGAAGTGGCTGCCATTCAAAAGCCGCCTTTCCATCGGTTAGTTCTCGTCGTTGAGAACCAACACCCATTGCCCAACCACTGTCTGCACAAGCAGAAATAAGATGGCGATTTATAGGAGCGGCATCACGGTGTCCGGCCGTCATTGACCCCACCATGAACGGTTTTGCAATGCTACAACCAAATCGTTCGCCAGTTAAAGATATCTCGCTGAAATCAAAATCTGGCAGAGCCTCATGAATTAAAGACACGCTATCAAACGTATTTAATTCATTGGCCTGATTGGATTGCATGAGTGCAAGTTCAATATGATCTTGTTTGCGCTGCTCGAATTGACTGTAATCGTCTAACATTACTTAACTCATTTCGCCCGGAAAAAGGCTTGAATTCTATCACAACCTGTCAAAAACAGCCACTTATAGTGTTTTTCACCATGATTAGATGTATAAAAAAGCGTGTCACTGTCAATTAATCATCGATGTACTATAGTTATAGCATTCCCTTTTTTTGTGAGTTTAATCGTGCGAAAACGACCTTATTTTGTTGTATTACTGATCAGCTGTATGCTATCAGCACCCGCTTTCGCTGACGAGTCAGACACCGATTCAACGAATACGCCAACTGAAGACACGCACACCACTCGAGTGACCCGTGGACAATCCATGACAAAAGATCAATTGGCTAGCATCGCCTCACTAAGCTCTGCGCGCGATCAACAAGGCAATTCTGTGCCGATAAATGCAAAAATATACACTATTGGTTCATTTACAAGAACGACAATTACTATTGTTCCTCCCAATGGCGGAACAGATGATGTTATTACATTAGATTTACTAAAAAAATGAGGCTGTTAATGTGCCCTCTTTCTCTACTTAGCGGGGGCAATTCTCGCCACCATTGCTGCCAATAAACCCCGCGTCTTTCCCATATGAATTCCCAAGAGTACTACCCCCAACAAAACACCTCGCCACTGATCACAAGTCGCCAATACTGAAGAAATATCCATTAGCAGGCTAATAAAACGAAGCACCCATACCCCTGATGGAATTTGTCGCAAAATGCCATGAACTAATTTTTTAGCCATTTATACCTCCGAAGAGTCGCATCCCTAGACATTAGCTATAACCATTGAAAATAAAGATACTTACCTCGTTTTCAGCGTTTTTTATGTTATTCTCTATACAGCGAAACGATCAACATGGCAGTAAATAAACATAACAAAGGACTGGTTTTATGAAGATCAACGCTTTATTTTTATTAATTCGGGTTAAATATCTAAACCTTCCTCTTCGCCAAAAACAAATGGTACAACTTACCACCGTTTTATTCGGTATAGCGTTAGTTTTTCTTCTGGTTGATTTTTGCATAGCCATTGCGTCTAACAAAAAAAATATGGCTCAAACACCAACCCTCATACGTAAAGAAAATAAAATTATCATTCCTAGCAACTCACCACTACGTTCGCAAATGATACTAAAAACAGTCAAGACATCGAAC
>CAXNER010000067.1:0-6122 GCA_964201315.1 Legionellaceae bacterium | reverse complement strand
GTTGAACTTGTTCTCTAAATGTATGCATTTCATTTAATGCTTCATCGCATTGAATGAGGGCTGAGTTGATAAGCTCACTGGCGCTTTTAATAGAGGGTTGCTCACCTGGTAGTGTGCTTAGCAGTTGTAGTGCTTGATGCAAACCTTGGCAAATATTAAGGTGTTCGTCACCACTTAAAAGCTCGGTGAATTGCTGGGTGTCGATTAAGTATTCCCGCGCGTGGTGAAGACGTTGGTGCTCTTCGTGCAGGGCCTGCATCTCGCCCTCTTGGGGCGCTAATTGACTCAATTCATCGATTTGTTCGTGAAGCAAGGTGGCATTTTCTTGTGCTGATACCTTATTTTGTAACTGATGGAGTGCTTGTTTGGTTGATTGGCATTGGTGATACAGGCGATGAACGTCGTTTTGCAATGGCTGATGGTTGGCGTATTGATCTAATTGTTGTCGATGTGTGGCGTGTTGCAATAAGGTTTGATGTTGGTGCTGCCCGTGAATGTCGACAAGCATTTCACTCAGTTCTTTTATTTTTTGTAGAGGAAATGGTTGGCCATTAATGTAGGATTTTGAGCGACCTTCAGCATAAATAACGCGCCTTAGAAAAATTTCACCACCATCATTTGAGATGTCGTGCTCATCTAGCCAATAGGCAGGCGCAGAGGTTTTTTCTATTTTAAAACAAGCGGTTATTTCACATTTCTCAGCATTCATTCGGATGACAGAGGCATCAGCCCGCCCACCTAGCGCTAACATGAGCGCATCAATCATTATTGATTTACCGGCGCCTGTTTCCCCAGTGAACGCGGTCATGCCTTGAGAAAAATCCAATTCAAGTTGTGAAACAATTGCGAAATTTTCAATGCTTAAAGAGGTGAGCATGGCTTTATTTTATCCTTGAGGTTTAAATCCCCAACCTAATTTAATTCTTAATGTATCATAATAGTGATAATCAACGGGATGCAACAATCGTAATTCCTGGGTATTTTTTTCAATGGTCACGTGTTGGCCGGGTTTGACTAAACGTGACTCGTGCCCGTCACAACTGATTTGTAAATCGCTTTCCATTGCGGCGCTAATTTTTAAATCAACGCGTGCTTGTCCATCAATCACCAGTGGGCGCGAACTTAAGCTATGTGAAAACATCGGCACCATGACCATTGCATTAAGTTGAGGGTGCATGATGGGTCCACCGGCAGATAATGCATAGGCAGTAGAACCCGTAGGCGTTGCTATAATCAAGCCATCTGAACGGTAGTGACTAACAAATTGGTGGTTGATGTACACGTCAAATTCAATCAAATGGGTTTCTTTTCCACGGCTTAGTACAACGTCGTTAAGGGCGTCACCCTGAAAATAAGTTGTTTCTTCATCATAAATACGTGTCTGCAGAAGAAAGCGGCGCTCTTCGGTGTAGAGGCCCGCCAGTACCGCGCCTAGTTGAGTTTCAATGTCTTGAGGTGAAATGTCTGTTAAAAAGCCCAATCGACCCCTATTGATGCCAATCACGGGCACATTAACTTTGATGGCCATTCGTGCTGCGGACAATAAACTACCATCTCCACCAACAACAACAATTAAATCTTGTTTTTTCCCCATGGCAACTCGCGCCAAAACGGGAAATGGGAGTTCAAAGCTGCTCGCTGTATCGCAATCAAGAAAGATATCAATGTGTTGGCTCTTTAGATAATCAACCAAGCGTTGCAATGTTTCATTAACGTCTTGATTGGCGCGATGAAGGCGCGCATACAATATGACTCGTTTAAATTTTTGTTGTGTCATGTTGCATTATCCATCTATTTCGATGCGCTTGGTTTACACCTAAAAGCCTAAAACTCTATCATCCCCAGCTTCTCGTAGGGATGATAGAGCAATTGTGCAGGCCCGAGTGATCTTAGGCCTTGTCATCGCTATTGGTTGAGCGCGACGTGCGTTTGCGATCTTGTTCTTTCAACTCTTTTTTACGCAGACGAATCGATTTTGGTGTGACTTCAACGAGTTCGTCATCATCAATAAACTCAAGCGCTTGCTCTAAAGAGTATTTGATGACTGGTGTGAGTACAATGTTTTCATCCGTACCCGATGCCCGAACGTTAGTAAGTTGTTTCTCTTTCGTAACGTTAACCACCAAGTCATTGTCCCGTGCATGAATACCAACGATCAACCCTTCATAACAAACCGTTTGTGGCTCAATGAATAAACGACCACGTTCTTGTAAGTTAAACAAAGCAAAACCACGAGCAGTACCTGCACAGTTTGCAATTAATACACCACTGCCCCTCTTGCCAATGCGACCACGAATGGCTGGGCCGTAATGATCATAGACGTGATACATCAAGCCTGTGCCTGAGGTATTTGACAAAAATTCAGTATGAAAACCAATCAATCCACGGGTAGGAATAATGTAATCAAGACGCACACGTCCCTTGCCATCTGGAACCATGTTTTGCAGGTCACCACGACGCTCACCTAATTTTTCCATGATGCCGCCTTGATGATGCTCCTCGATATCGACGGTTAAGCGCTCGTAAGGTTCAAGCTGTTGGTCGTTTTCGTAGCGCATGATTACTTCTGGCTTGCATATCGCTAATTCATAGCCTTCGCGACGCATTGTTTCGATAAGAATGGACAAATGCAATTCACCACGACCTGATACCCTAAATTTATCAGGATCTTCCGTGTCTTCAACCCGTAGTGCCACGTTGTGCAGTAGTTCAGTCTGTAATCTTTCTCGTATTTTACGGCTGGTAACAAATTTACCCTCTTGCCCGGCAAGCGGTGAATCGTTGACTTGGAACGTCATGCTGATGGTTGGTTCATCGACCATCAATGGAGGAAGTGCTTCGACAACGGCAGGGTCGCAAATGGTATCGGAAATATTTAATAGATCGACACCAGAGACCGCAATAATATCACCGGCACGCGCTTCTTCGATTTCAACACGGTCAAGTCCTTTGAAGCCAAGTAATTGTAAAATACGACCGCTGCGTACATTGCCTTCTTTATCAATAATTTTAACGGCTGATTTGGCTTTGATGTGGCCGCGGCTTACTCTACCAATCCCAATGGTACCCACGTAAGAGGAGTAATCGAGGGAGCTGATTTGCATTTGGAAAGGACCTTCGGCATCAACATCAGGTGCGCTAACACGGTCTATAATGGTTTGTAGCAGCGCGCTCATGTCATCAGTCGTTTCTTCCAAATCAAGTTTGGCATAGCCACAAAGTGCAGAAGCGTAGACCACAGGAAAATCTAGTTGGGTATCATTTGCACCTAGATTATCAAAGAGATCAAATACTTGATCCATAACCCAATGTGGTCTTGCGCCTGGGCGGTCAATTTTGTTGATAACAACAATTGGATTTAAACCTTGGGCAAATGCTTTTTGTGTGACAAATCGGGTTTGTGGCATTGGGCCATCAACTGCATCAACCAGCAAGAGCACGCTGTCGACCATAGACAGAATGCGTTCTACTTCGCCACCAAAATCAGCATGACCTGGTGTGTCAACAATATTGATTTGATGTCCTTTCCAATGAACACACGTATTTTTGGCAAGAATCGTAATGCCACGTTCTTTTTCGAGGGCATTAGAATCCATAAGTCGTTCAACTTTAGGAGCACGGTCACTTAAGGTGCCGGTTTGTTGTAATAACTTATCAACTAATGTTGTTTTACCATGGTCGACGTGGGCGATAATGGCGATGTTACGGATTTTTTCAATCATAAGGACCTTCAATTGGCGATAAAATAGAACTACACGACTTTGCAAAGAGACATGTAAAAGCAGGTTATTTGTGCATCAATTTATCATTATACAATAAATAACTCCTAAACCCCAAGTATTCACGCCTTGTTTATGAAATAACTCTTTTTACACCAGTAAACAACGTAGCGGAAACACTCATTAATCTACGTAAATTTGCGTAACCCTCGAGTTTTAATCAAATTAACTTGAAATTTCTAACAAATGGTACAAATGTTGCTACACTAATAGTGAGAGGCATTGGAAGGTGGATAGACATGAACAAGCTGATTTTACATCCCACCGATACGAGTCAATGGCATGCGTTGGTCAATGAGGCACAGGCCGCTACTCGATTAGTTCTAAACGAAAGTACAGAAAGTTACCTGGTTTTTCTGTTGATGCGTTTTTCACAAACAACACAACTGATGGAATCTGTTATTGCGTTGGATTTTCTTGAGTCCATGCGTGCTCCTGGTAATCGGCAAGTTGAGCGTCTAAGAGATGTTGGCGATAAAAGCTTGCTGTTTTGTGGTCTTTTCCCCGGCATGGCCAGCAAGCGCCATGTTCGGCTTGAATACTTTAGCGACATGGGGCAGGCGGCCTACTTGACCGTTAGTGAGTTGCAGGAAGCTGAATCTGCTCATTTGTACTACCAGCTAAGTGAGCAATTTATTATCATGCAAAATGTTTTGCAGGCTATGCGTGGCGGCGGCTCGCCATTGGTCCCGCTCGATAAGGGTATAGTGGCGGCAACTGATTTACCCTTGCGTGACGTTGGCTCGGTTAAAATAAATTAGTGATGCAGGTCCTTGAAGTAGTCGATGGTTTTGATGAGCCCCTGTCGAACATCATGAGGCAATTTAAATCCGTAGGCATCCATTTTTTTCGAGCATCCATAGGAGTCCCTAGCATCGTTGGGTCGTGGCGGTTGATAGTCTTTTATCGGGGTTTTTTTAATTAAATCGGCCATTAGGTCCGACAATTGATTTATTGTTGTGGCAACTCCTGTACAAAGATTAACAACGTGGGCCCCTTTCTTTAAAATTTTCATCGCATGAATCAAATTATCAACCACATCCTCAACAAAAATATAATCCCTGGTTTGCTGCCCATCACCATAAATAGTAAGTGGTTTGTTGTTGAGTAACGATGCAATGAAATGGGTAATGACCCCAGAGTAGGGCGAAGAATCTTGCTGATAAGGTCCATACACATTAAAAAATCGCAAGCCCATGCTTGGTAGTTGATAAGTGCAAGCTAAAAAATTAGCATTTAACTCTGACGATAATTTATCACAGCCGTAGGCAGACGGTGGTCTAAGCGATAGACCCTCAGTCAGCGGAAATCGTTTGGCACCTCCATATACACCACAGGACGATGCATAGACCACCGGGATATTTCCGGCATTAACGGCTGCGTTAAAAACTGCTAAGCTGCCATTTAAATTGATGTCATGGAATCTAAGCCATTGTTCAAACTCAATGTTTACAGCAGGAACAGCCGCAAGATGAAAGCAACCATCAATGCCTATAAATAACTCAGGAAGGACATTGGGCTCTGTAATGTCTTTTTTAATGAACGTTGCATCCGGGTGGATAATCGTGCCGTTTGATAAATCATCTACAATAGTTACTTTATGCCCATTTGTAATTAATTTTTTTGTTAATTGTGAACCAATAAAACCGCACCCGCCTGTTACCAAATAGTTAGCCATTTTGGTTCACCCAATTAAACATCAAAAATAAAACAGATCACCTATTGAGGCTTTCCCCTCAACCGATTAATAACGTATTGAATGGTTGAAAAAAAAGCGCAAAAAGCTCTGTATTGTCTATAAAAAAACATGTCGATTGTCGTTAATGCAAAAATACGCAAAATATCCATTTTTCTATAATATTTATTGTAGGTTATTATACTTAAAACCACACAAGACATGGTGATAAACATCAAGTATCCCCAAGCGAGGAAAAACAACCATGCTAGATTGCTAAGTGAAATAGAGCTAAAACATATGACAAAAATGAAAATTATATACGATAATGCCTCAACGACAGGCCCAAATATTTCAAATAAAGTGTAGTAGGGAAAAGCGAATAAGCCTGTTATGCCATAATTAGGATTTAAAATCATTTGAACATGACGCGATAAACTGCGTAATAGCCCTCTTTGCCATTTGTTACGTTGATTCCAAAATAATTTTAATGTTTTTGGTACTTCAGACCAGGCAATTGCGCTCGGTGCATAAACAATTGAATACGGATAATTATTTTTGCGCATCTCATGGTGTAGTTTCATAATTATTTCAGCATCATAAGCGAAATTAGACGCATCACACCCGCCTGCCTTGAGCACGGCTTCTGTTTCTAGCATGGTAAATGC
>CAXNER010000066.1:0-6134 GCA_964201315.1 Legionellaceae bacterium | reverse complement strand
TAGAAATATTTTAGTTTTAGACGAGATGATTTGAACGCGTATTTTTTTTTGTTGTCTGTTATCAAAGGATTTAATGTATGAAATCATCTATTGCTATAGTGGGCACAGGTCTATCAGGTTTAACAATTGCAAATGTTATTAGCGACCATGCTGACGTCACTGTTTTTGAGAAAGCCAGGGGCGTTGGTGGGCGAATGTCTACCCGATATGCCGACGAATTTTATTTTGATAATGGCGCACATTTTTTCACTGCACGCAACAAACATTTTAAAGAATTTCTCGCTCCGCATTTTTCTTCTGGTTTGGTGCAAGAATGGCAAGGGAAAGTTGTAACTTTTGAAAAGGGCAAGAAGATGACTGACCGGATATGGTTCGAGCCGCACTATGTCGCCACGCCTGGAATGAACAATCTTTGTAAAACATTGGCTGAAAATATAAAAATTAATCTTAATTGTGATATTGCGCCTCTTGGTGAAAAAAGTAAGCAGGGCTGGGAATTGTTCGATAAGAATGGAAGTGGATTGGGTTACTATAATTGGGTTATTTCAACAGCACCACCTGTGCAAACAACTCATCTTTTTCATAAATTTCTGCCTCAGGACTCGATCTTAAACCAGAGTAAATTTTTGGCTTGTTATTCCCTCATGTTTGGATTTCATAAAAAATGGCGGCATTCATGGATGGCTGCAAATATTTTGAATAGTCCTTTAGAATGGATCTCGGTTAACTCCACCAAGCCAGGGCGTAACCACAATCTAACAACATTGGTTGTGCATTCCAGTAATAGGTGGGCTGAAGCACATGTAGATGATGATTTGGAAAAAACAGCGTGTTTTTTACGTGATGAGCTGCAGCAAATTTTAAAATTTGATATAAGTGATCCGGAGTATTTTTCCTTGCATCGATGGCGCTATGCTTTGCTGGATAAGCTAAATGATGACAAAATAAAAAATGAACCTTATTATGATAAGGTCTTACAATTGGCATCTGTCGGTGATTGGTGCAGCAGGTCATGCATAGAAGATACGTGGCTTAATGCAAAAGAGCTGGCCTTAAAAATAGTTGACAACTTAACTAAATAAGTTTGAGAGCATTAAAGCCCGTGTCACAAAAATTATATAGACGCTAGTTCCGTGAGTCTTCAAGATAACTCTATATCAACTAAACCCATGATGGCTATATGAAATATCATGAGTAGCACGCCGTAATGAAAAGCAGCAAAGCAACGACTATTGTCGTGTTAACACGCAAGTGAAAAAACCATAATGGAATAACTTTGTTGCGATAAAGCTCCAGATCAAGAATAAGCAGATATAGAAAACATAAGATCTGAAGTGCGAAAGTGAAATAAGACATAACCGGTAGTACTGATAACCACCCCAGTAGGCTGATAGCGTTGCTGTGAAACAACAGGTGGCGTGAACAATTTTGCGAAAAAACAGGAATACCGCCCAATGTATTCCGCAAAGAAATGAGATAATGACAGCTCCGTATGCAAATAAAGCCAAACTATAATCTAAACCGCTAGCTTGTAGAGCAACCGCCATCCCCAAAAACAAAAAAGGCATAATACCTGTGTAAGTAAGGACCCGTGCGACCAAGATATTTTTCTCATTCATGATTTCAGCCACCGTTTAGATCTATCTTACCTTATGCCAAAATCCTAAACAAAGGCAACATACGCAAATTACACTTAAGTGTCGCGTCCATGATACAGTGGCAATAAGAACTCAGTATTGAAGAAAGATTTCAATCTATTGATAAAAGCTATTAAATTACCGGGAATCCTGGTCAATGAGCGATATTTTTTTAAAGTCGTTATGTAATTATCAATTAAATGATAAATTAATTATTTTGTTTGAATAACATATTAAAAAGGCAAAATAGATTATGGCAAACTATTTAGTTATTGCAGCGAGCAGCTCTATTGGGCAGGCAGTCGTTCATTCTTTAATATCTCAGGGGGACACTGTATTTACTACGGCTCGAGATAACAGCAAGATTGAACCTAATGCATTATTGGATGCGACTGATTTTGATGCGGTTAATGAGGTATTTAAACAAGCGGGCTCAATAGTTGGCGTTGTTAATTGTGCGGGCTCTTTATTATTAAAAAGCGCGCATACTACTTCACAAGAGCAATATCAAGCTGTTATTGATTCTTCCTTAACTACGTCATTTGCAACGGTGCGTGCAGCCGGAATGCATATGAAGGGTGGGGGCTCTGTAGTATTGATTTCATCAGCTGCCGCACTTGTTGGGCTTGCCAATCATGAAGCAATTGCAGCTGCAAAAGCCGGGATTATCGGACTTGCGCAATCTGCAGCATCCACTTACGCTAATTTAGGTTTGCGCTTTAATGTGGTAGCACCGGGGATGACTGATACCCCGCTTACCGCGCAGCTTATTTCAAATGCTTTGGCTTTTAAGGCATCGAAAGCAATGCACGCCTTAGACCGAATTGGTACCCCTGAAGACATTGCTCGTGCCATTATTTTTCTTTTAGACCCTAAAAATAATTGGATTACTGGACAAGTATTAGCTGTCGATGGCGGGTTAAGTAGAGTACGCCCTAAAATGAAAATTTAATAAGTAACTCCTCATTGTGGATAAAATAGCATTTATTTTTTCAAAGATGCATCTATATTGAATTTAATAATAGCCTGAAGCGATTATCAATTGATAAAAAAAGAAATACTCATTTCGAGTCTAGGCAATACCATAGAATGGTGTGATTTTGGACTTTTTATCTTCATGGCTCCTATAATTGGTGCCAAATTTTTTCCGCAAGCATCGCCTGGCAATGCAACCATTGATGCTTTAATGGTATTTGCCGCCGGTTTTCTTTGTCGACCATTAGGCGGTATTTTTTTTGGCTATTTTGGAGATACTCGCGGCCGTGCAAAAACATTAAGAATTTCTATCTTAATTATCACCATATCAACTTTTTTGGTTGGTGTTATTCCGTCCTATGAAGAGATAGGGCTAACTGCCCCAATCCTATTCATCTTACTTCGCTTAATACAAGGGTTATCTATTGGTGGCGAATACAGTGGGATAATGATCTACCTTGCCGAATCATCACCACCTAACAAACGTGGACTTACCACGAGTTTCGCAGCAATCGGCGCCAATTTGGGTTTTTTATTAGCCACAGTAACACTGATGTTACTTCATTTATTTTTTAACGAGGGGGCGATTACCGCTTGGGCATGGCGCCTACCTTTTCTTCTTATAGGGCTACCAGGCTCATTTATCATTTATTATCGTTTTAAACTATCTGAAACGCCAGTTTATTCGCAGTTACAAAAAAAGCAGCTCCTTGAGCCCATTCCATTTATTGCAGCTATCAAATTTGCTCCCTACCAATTGCTGAAAATTTTAGGACTTACTTGCATGGGATCAACATTTTATTATGTGTTCTTTGGCTATATGCCAACTTATTTAGAGCGCCACATGGGTTTTTCATTGGCCACCGCGCTAACCATTGAGAGCTTTATGTTAATTATAATGCTGTTTACTGTTCCTTTGGCAGGCATGTGCGGTGATTATTTTACCCGAAAAAAAATGCTAATAATCACCTCAATAGCGATTCTATTGTTGGTTTTACCCTGCTTTTATTTACTGCAGTTCAAATCTCTATTATTAGTGCTATTGTCTTTAGGTACAGCAACTATTTTAAGCTCACTGGAGCAAGGGAACACTCTAACTGCGATTGTTGAAAATTGTCCTGAGAACGTTCGTTACAGTGGCATAGCCTTTTCTTATAACTTAGGAAATGCTTTATTCGGTGGCAGTACACCATTGGTTGTTACTTTGCTTACCGAAAAAATAGGTCTTATCACACCGGCATATTATCTAATTTTTATGGCAGGCATCACTTTGATTACCGCAAAAACCTTACTCAGCAATAACCAGTCTTTAGGGCCTCTTCACAACTCTATGCGATCTGGAAAGCAAATGAATCTGCGATAAAACCAACATATAGCAGGATTACACCGAACATCAAGCCAAATAAGCTAAACAAAAAAGGGATTTCTTGGATGTATTGTGATAAAAATGCTTTCCATTGCTGAACAAAAATGACTCGAAAAATCCCAATTAAAACCATACTCGTTCCAATTAAAGTAATGATTAAGGTCCATCCTAACTCAAAACTATTAGCGAACATTAAAGATAAACTGCCAAAGATAGTGGGAAGTACTCCACCCATGATGTAACCAGAATCTGATTTCACCATGTGTTTCGCCATATCGCGAGCATCCTCAAGGTTAAATAAAATACCTAAAGAAAGTATTACTGATACTAGGCCAAACCATCGAGCAAGTATTATATAGGTCATAGTACCAATCCATAGTAATTAAATGTTTATTCTGATAAATTCTTTGTATTTTATTTTAAATCTTATCATTATATTAGGATCTAAGAAAGTATGGCAACCAGGAGTGCTTATGGTCGCAAGGACGCGAACTGCTTTAATTAATATAAATGCCTTTCGATGGCTTTTCAAAATTGTATTCATCATCTTAGGCTCTCTAATACTGCTTTCCTTAAGTGGTTGTAAAGAGCACTTCATTGGTATGCTTAATCCCAAAGGTATCATTGCCTACGAGCAACGCAAGTTGTTTTTTGATACTTTGGCTTTAATGTTGATTGTGGTTTTACCCGTCATCATCATGAGCATTACCTTTGTTTATCATTATCAAGTATCACACCGTACCAGGGATTATAAGCCGAATTGGGGTCATAGCTTTTATTTGGAAATATTATGGTGGGGTATTCCTTGTGTGATTATATTGATCTTAGGCATTATGACCTGGAAAAAAACTCATGAATTAGATCCCTATCGACGAATTGGAGCGCAGGATCAAAAACCCATGTTAATCCAAGTGATTGCGTTGCCATGGAAATGGTTATTTATTTATCCAGAGCAAAATATTGCAACGGTCAACTATCTTGAAATTCCAGTAGGTCAGCAGGTTGAGTATTGGATAACAACAGATAATGTCCCAATGAGCGCATTCTTTATTCCCCAGTTAGGCAGCCAGATTTATGCCATGGCCGGCATGCGAACCCGTCTGCATCTTTTAGCAAATGAACCTGGCGTTTATGATGGTTTAAACACGCAATACAATGGAGATGGATTTTCAGACATGCATTTTGAAGTACATGTCGTTGAACCTCAAGCACTACAACAATGGTTTACAGATGTAAAAAAATCGCCTAATGGGTTAACAGATGCCGCTTACAATCAGTTGTTATACCCCTCGATTGCTGATAAACCAAAACTATTCTCGGGCGTGCAAAATGACCTATTTAATAATGTAATAATGACTTATATGGCAAGTATAGGTCCGACGCACCCACGTGAAAATACCATTAAATTCCAAAAGGAATAGTTATGTTTCAAAATTTATTACTCGGTAAATTGACCCTAGACGCTATACCTTTTCATAATCCTTTTGCTATGGGGGCAGGGGTGTTTATGGTACTAGGCTTTGTAGGGGTTCTGACCTTACTGACGATATTTAAAAAATGGTCCTATATCTGGAACGAATGGGTGACTTCAGTAGATCATAAAAAAATTGGGATTATGTATTTAATCTTAGCGTTTGTAATGCTGCTACGTGGTTTTTCAGACGCGCTTTTAATGCGCGCGCAACAAGCAGTTGCCGCCGGGAATGCTGTGGGATTTTTACCCCCAGATCATTACGATCAAATTTTTACAGCACACGGCGTTATTATGATTTTCTTTGTTGCTATGCCGCTTGTCTTTGCCCTACTCAATATGATAGTACCTTTACAAATTGGTGCACGTGATGTGGCTTATCCCTATTTAAATTCACTTAGTTTTTGGTTAACTTTTGTCGGGGCAATGTTGTGCAATATTTCACTGGTGGTAGGGCAATTTGCATCTACAGGTTGGCTTGCTTATCCTCCGTTATCTGAGTTGTATTATAGTCCTGACGTGGGTGTTGATTACTATATCTGGTCCTTACAAATTTCAGGCGTTGGGACCTTGCTTGCAGGAATTAATTTTATTGCGACTATTTTGAAAATGCGTTGCAACGGCATGACGTTAATGAAAATGCCTGTTTTTGTTTGGTCTGCTTTGTGCGCCATGATTTTAGTTG
>CAXNER010000065.1:0-6147 GCA_964201315.1 Legionellaceae bacterium | reverse complement strand
AGACCTCACGAGCGCCCGCACCCATTGCCGACTCGCGAATGGCCCGTCGCTCAACTTGCGTTGACCCACAAGGAACGCAAACCAACACACGAGGGCTAGGCCGTAAAAAGCGGTTTTCATGCACTTTATGAATAAAATGCTGCAAAATTTTTTCAGTAACAAAAAAGTCTGCAATGACCCCATCTTTCATCGGTCTAAGTGCATTGATGTTGCCAGGCGTTCTACCCAACATGCGCTTAGCCTCTACCCCGACAGCTGCGACCCTTTTTTGCCCTGATTCATTGCGTAAAGCCACCACGGAAGGTTCGTTTAGAACGATGCCTTTATCCCGTACATAAATTAGTGTATTTGCAGTCCCTAAATCGATTGATAAATCATTTGAGAACACGCCTCTGAGTTTTCTGAACATTAGCTGCACTACCTCGTTCTTTTTTTGGTGAGCACTTTAACCCAAATCTGCACGGAAATCGACAGATCTTTCCTTTTTACTATAAAAAAACTGTAATAATGTGGGGTTGCCCCCACATGCTGTATCTACGTTACTGCTTATTCCACTGCAAAAACTTTTTGCAATTGTTCTAAATGGCCATTCACAAATGATTTACCAAGACCTTTCACCTCAGTCAATTCTTCAACTGACTTAAAACCACCATGCGTTCCGCGGTAACTTACAATTGCTTCTGCACGTTTTTTACCAATCCCTTTAAAAGATTGGGTTAATGTCTGTACGTCGGCTTTATTGAGGTTAATTTTACGAATCGTTTGTTCTGTTGGTGGCGGTGTGTCTGGTTGAACAGTCTTTACAACCGCTATTGCTGGAAAGGATACAACAAATAATGACAATATAACAGCAAACAACGTTGCTTTCATAACGATCTCCTTGATTGATTGGACTATGCGATTAATGCTAAATCGCGTACACCTCTTATCGCCTATACGGCAAGAGGTGCAGCAGTATCTCAGGATTTTATTGACCTGTCGATAGATACTTTACATAGACAGATTTAAGGTTTATTCAGTCGTTTATTGTTGTAATTACATTGCACTGTTGATGAAGAATATAGGCCACACAAGATGTTAGTTTTTTTACCATATCAATGTGTAGAAACTCGTTTGGTCCATGCGCATTAGATTGAGGGCCCAAGACTCCGGTAATAACGAACTGTGCTTTAGGAAATTTCTCGCCCAGCATTCCCATAAAAGGGATGGTTCCACCCTCCCCCATATAAACGGCCGGATTTTGAAAAAATGTCATTGAAGCATCATCAGCCGCTTTTGCTAACCAATCAGCCAAAATAGGTGCATGCCAACCCATTGCTCCATCATCAATTCGAAAAGACACCTTAGCACCGTATGGTGGATTTTCTGTCAACGCCTTTTGCAAAAGAAGAGAAGCCTCCTTGGGGCAAACCGTAGGTGGCAATCGCATTGATAGCTTCAGAGCCGTCTTAGGTCTCATTACATTTCCTGCGTCAACAATAGCAGGAATCCCATCCGCGCCTGTAATAGTTAGCGCCGGGCGCCAAGTGCGATTTAAAATAAGTTGTTGTTGATCTTTGGATACCGGTACGACGCCAGAATGAAATGGAAAAGTATTGTATAGTTCAGCGCCAAGAACTCCAGCGCAATCAGCTGCCTCGTTAATACGTTCAACGGGAATGTCACAATGCAATTGTGTTAACTTAATCTCCCCACTTGCCTCGTCTTCAATGCGACTAATCAATTGTTTAGCAACACGAAAACTATCGGCAACAATTCCACTAGCATAGCCAGAATGGACGCCTTCGCGAATGAGCTCGACAGATAATTCGCCTACTATATTACCCCGCAACGACGTAGTCATCCACAACTGCTCATAGTTCCCAGCGCCGGAGTCAAGACAAATCACCAACGTCGGTTGACCAATACGCGCTTGCAATTCATCGATGTAATAGGGTAAATCATAACTTCCACTTTCTTCACAGGCCTCGATAATAAGTACGCATCGCGCATGCGCCAAACCTTCTTCCTGCAAAGCACGAATAGCTGTAATGGAGGCATAAGCTGCATAACCATCATCAGCGGCTCCACGCCCATAAAGGCGCCCGTCTTTTAAAACGGGCGTCCAGGGACTTAATCCCTCATTCCAACCCGTCATTTCTGGCTGTTTATCCAAATGCCCATAGAGCAGGACCGTTTCATCGCCCTGACCAGGGATATCCATAAATATGAGAGGTGTGCGGCCAGGTAGGCGCAAAATTTCTAATTCCATACCCTTCGGCGCGTGTGCCTGGCACCAGTTTGCAATATGATTCACGGCTTTATCCATATAACCATGCTCTTGCCATTTGGCATCAAAATGGGGTGATTTATTTGGAATTTTAATATATTCACAAAGACTTGGAATAATGTCCTCTTTCCATTGTTTTTCTACAAATTCATACAACGTTTGTGAATTAACCATCCAAATACCCCTTAAGATATAGTGAGTTGAATTTTAAATGACCGATTAATGTTTAAAACACGCTATACGCATCCATGCTGCTCTCGAAAGCCCTCCATGGCTTTCGAAGGTTTTAAACATTAATCGGTCATTTAAAATTCAAACGACTATACAACGCACGTTCGTCGTATTACATCGATAATTTTCATTGTAGCTGACTCAATACCTAATGCTTTTATTTTTTCAATAATAACGTCCTTATGGACAATCACGTCATCAACAGCAGCCATTAGGGTCTCCGGTGTTAATTTTTCCTCTCGCACCACGACACTAATCTCTTGCTGCTGAAAATACCGCGCATTTTGAACTTGATCGCCCCTGCTCGCTTTTTCAGAAAGAGGGATCAAAACGTGAGGTTTTACTAATGCTAATATCTCATACAACGTATTGGCACCAGCACGTGAAATAACCATCTCACTTGCAGCAAATAAATCGGCCAATTCCTCATTAGCATATTCAAACTGCCGATACCCTGCTCGCGCACAAAGCGAGTTATCTACTTTACCCTTGCCACACAAATGAATAACTTGAAAACGCTTGCATAAATTATCAAGCGCCAACCGCACACAATCATTCATAGCACGTGCGCCTTGGCTACCACCAATCACCAGTAAACAAGGCTTTTCACGATTAAATCCGCACAAGTCTAATCCTTTGGCAACATTGCCATTGAATAATTCTGGGCGAATGGGCGTCCCCGTGACCTCGACCTTCTCTTGTTGTTTGAAGTGTTTTTTAGCGGCAGCGAACGTGACACAAATTTGACTCACAAACGGAAAACTCAAACGATTAGCAAGACCTGGGCTCATGTCTGACTCGTGCGCTACTATAGGTATACGGTTAAGCCACGCGCCAACTACCACAGGAAAGGCCACAAACCCACCCTTAGAAAAAACCACATTGGGTTTTATTTTTCGCATCAATCGATAAGATTGGCCAATACCTATAATAATTTTCAAAGGATCATAAAAATTTTTCCAGCTAAAATAGCGGCGTACCTTACCACTGCTGACGGCATGGTAAGGTACATTAATAGCAGTAATCATGGCTTTTTCAACACCATCTACTGAGCCAATATAATCTATTTGCCAGCCTTCTTTTTGCAGAACGTCAATCAATGCAATATTTGGCGTGACATGTCCGGCCGTTCCACCACCTGTAAACGCGATTTTTAAGGTCATGTTAAATCCTTAATGAGCAAGCTTAGGTCGATAGCCTGCACCGATTTAGTAATAGCGCCAACTGAAATGAAATCAACTCCCGTTTTGGCGACTGCCGCTATTGTTGCTAAATTAATCCCACCAGAAGCTTCTAACTCACATTGTTTCGGTTGATTAATGGCCACGGCCTCTGTCAACATCTTGAGATTAAAATTGTCTAATAAAATGCGATCAGGCATCTCCCGCAGCGCTTCGCGAAGCTCATCTAATGTTTCAACTTCAACTTCTACCAGCAAACCTTTTTGCATGTTTCTGGCCATTGAAATTGCTTGTTTGATTGAACCACACGCCTTAATGTGATTTTCTTTGATTAAAAATGCATCATACAGGCCTAAGCGATGGTTAATCCCGCCTGCACAAGCTACCGCGTATTTCTGTGCTAACCGCAAGCCTGGAAGTGTTTTTCGAGTATCTAATATACGAGTGTTGTAACCTTTAAGCTGTTGTAGATAGCGGTAGGTCTCTGTCGCTGTGGCTGATAACGTTTGTAAAAAATTTAAAATCGTTCGCTCAGCCGTCAGTATACTGCGAGCCAAACCTCGGATAGAACAAAGCGTTTCAGGTTCACTAAGCCACGCACCCTCACCAACAAACCACTCAATTTCAAGAGATGAATCTATTTCGCTTAGTACGCATTCAACCCAGGGCCGCCCACATACCACCATTGGTTCGCGTGAAATAATCACCGCATTGACCATTAAATCCACGGGTAATAATGCGGCAGTCACATCACCTGAGCCGATGTCTTCTTCTAACGCTTTTTTAACGTCAGACATAACTACCCGTTGCTCAAGACTCATGTACATGCACCCTCTTTTTAGCATACCGCGACTTAAGCCACAGCGGTGCAATTAGCGTGGTTACGATAATCATTAAAATAATTGCTGAAAACAACTGATCAGAGATGACGCCTAGTGTCTTACCAATAGAGGCAAACACCAGGCCTACTTCCCCTCGCGGTAACATGCCAATCCCAATTAAAAAACGGTCATCCTTGGAGCTACCACCCAAACCACTAAGCAATTTTCCAATAATGGCCGCCAAAATCAGTCCACTAGCAATAACCAGTACGTGCCAATCATAGAAAGATTCCATTTTAACTTGAATACCAATCAACATAAAAAAGAGTGGTGCTAAAATAGCCTCTAATGGCGCCACTAACTCCTTGATACCCAGGGGATTTTTATGATGGCTGTCTCGTGTTTCAAAAAAACCATCATGAATAATAACTCCGGCGGCAAAAGCACCAATAATCGTCGCTAACTGTACCAATGTTGCAAACCATGCCAATCCCATAACAAATAGAAAAGCCACGCATAATTTTGCTTCCCAAGGATCTAGAAAAGAAAAAAAGTTAACTGCTTTTCGTAAAACCCACGGCCCTATCAATAAGACGGCTACAAAAAACAAGATGGCTAGAATCACTATTTGACCCACCATCGCTACACTTACAACTCCACTGATAACTAAGCTACTAACAATGGCTAAGATGATTAACCCT
The DNA here is from genome assembly GCA_964201315.1 of Legionellaceae bacterium. Lineage (GTDB taxonomy): Bacteria > Pseudomonadota > Gammaproteobacteria > Legionellales > Legionellaceae > CAXNER01. The sequence goes on along the minus strand of CAXNER010000065.1, from coordinate 944 downwards.
AAAATATCATCAATCATTGCTGCGCCAAGTATGGTCCTAGCTTCTCGCGTATCTATTTTTTTCAAATCTTTAAGAACACGGGCAGTGATTCCCACGCTGGTTGCTGAAAGCGTTGCTGCAACAAAGAGATGAACATTAAATGATTCATTCGGCATTAAAATCAAACTGACCAAAAAGCCTAACAAGACCGGCGCCAAGACACCAATTAAGGCAACCTGAAAGGATTCACGCCCCGTGGTTTTAAGTTCAGCCACCGAGCTTTCTAGGCCCACCATGAACAACAAAAAGATAACACCGTAACGCGAAAAAATATCGACAACATAAGCCACTTTGATCAAGTCATCACCATTGCTAGCACTCAGTGCCGTTAGTACTTGTTCTGCAGAATGAGGATTTAATATATTGGCACTAACTGCACTTGCTAAAGGATTACCGACTAACATATCTCGTATAACGCTAAAAATTGCAGGGCCTTCACGTAAAATAACCGCTAATTGCACGTCAAAGAAATAACAAAGGTTGCCAACCAACACCCCCATCAGTAACTCACCCAAAACGCCTGGTTGATGAAGGCGCAAAGCAATATAACGGCCCATGACTCCAAAAAAGAAGATAAGTGTTACCCAAAAGATCACTGAAGCCGCGGGATCAAGGTGCTGTCGTGCAGTGTCTGCAAAGGCAATGACGGGGAAAAACCCCGCCAATAATACCCAAAACGTCAAGGGCCTCATCAGTGTCGCTTAGCAAGGAATAAACACGTTTCCAAGACAGAGTCGGGATTTAAAGACAAACTATCAATGCCCTCCTCCATTAACCACTCGGCAAAATCCTGGTGATCAGAAGGGCCCTGGCCACAAATACCTACGTATTTGCCTTGCTTTTTACAAGCGACAATTGCCATGTGCAACAGTGCTTTGACAGCACCATCACGCTCATCAAATTGT
>CAXNER010000064.1:0-6151 GCA_964201315.1 Legionellaceae bacterium | reverse complement strand
CATTGATGAAGCCGATAGTTTAAGCGCAGCTACAGTTCATTGGCTAAGACACACCGGTATTTCTGAGGATGTCAAAACGCGCCCTCGGGAACATGTCCGTGACGATGCAGGCCATAGCTCAAGTGCTACAACCGACCGTTACATTGATGTTGAATTACAAGCACGCCACGAGTCAGCGCAAAAGAAGAGAATTGAACCTTGTAATACAGATTAAAATTTGCATACCAGCGACTAAATAGGAACTGTCAGCAAAATAGCCGCTACAAGCCAAAGTATTAGACTTAATAAATCTATATATGGATGTGGTGCAGCATAATTACCTTTGAATTTTGCCCTCAATCTATAGGCAATTATAGGTATACACGCGAGAACAAACAGAAATAAAATCCGAATAATCAGTACCGAACCAGTCTCAAATGGAAAAAGATGAGCCAGTGCATGGGTCATTTTTTCTATCGCCGCCTGGAATGAAGTTAAAAACCAAAAACCCCAATCTTCATATACCTCAATCAAACAGGAGGCGATTGCTAGCGGAAGAAATAGTTTCATACCAGGAATGGAAAATAATTTCTTAAACATACGCACAAATTCTTGTGAAAAAAAGGCAATGATTGACGAACAGACGACGACCAATGCTATTGTTACAATCATGATCTTGCCCCACCATTTTTCTCTTCCAACACCTCCCACCGCTTATATAATGCAGCAAGCGTTGACTCATGAGTGCTTAATTGTTGCTTAAAATCACTGATTTTTTGTACATCTTGCTGGTAAAACGATGTTGCGGCCATTTGATCTTGCATCGCTTGAATTTGTTGCTCCAAGATTTCAATCTGTTGGGGAAGTTGGGACAACTCACGCTGCTCATTAAAATTAAGTTTTACTGTATTGTTTGTTCGACGGGTAGCGGCTTGCAGCGACTCCGCTTCTCGTTGTTGTTTTTTAAAACTACGATACTCATCATAACCACCAACATACTCACTAACTCGACCATCGTCTTCAAAGATCAATACACTCGTAACCACTTGATTAATAAAGGCCCGATCATGGCTAATCAGCAATAACGTTCCTGGATAATCGACAAGCAACGTCTCTAACAGTTCTAGGGTTTCAATGTCTAAATCGTTGGTTGGCTCATCCATAACCAATAGATTCACAGGCTTTGCAAATAATTTTGCAAGTAACAAACGGTTACGTTCCCCACCAGACAATGAAGAGACAGGCTGATTAAATCGTTCAGGAGGAAACAAAAACTCGCGAAGATAACTTGCCACGTGTTTTTGCTTACCATTAATGGTTACATAATCAGCACCATCACCAACATTAGCCATAACTGTTTGTTGCTCATCTAATTGGCGACGCAATTGATCAAAATAGGCAACCGCTAATGATGTTCCTCGTCTTACCTGACCTGAATCAGGTGTTAGTTCACCTAAAAGCAAGCGCACCAAGGTGGTTTTACCGCATCCATTAGGACCGATAATTCCCACCTTATCACCCCGTGTCAATAAGAATGAAAAATCACGTATCAACACTTTATCATCAACACGGTAATTTATTTTTTCAGCCTCGATGACTAGATTACCTGAGCGTGAAACATCGAGTGAATGCGTTTTGACCTTACCAACTTGTAGACGACGCTGTTTGTGTGCATCACGCATAGCCTCAAGTGCGCGGACTCTCCCTTCATTTCGAGTACGGCGCGCCTTAACGCCCGTTCTCAACCACACTTCCTCTTCACTCAATCGTTTATCAAATAATGCATCGTGTTTTTGTTCACTAAGACGCGTGGCTTCACGTCGGTCCAAATAGGTTTCGTAGTTACAATCATGCCGATTTAGGTGCCCTCTATCAATTTCAACGATGCTAGTCGCTACTTGTGCCAAAAACTCTCTGTCGTGCGTTACTACTAATATGCTGCCAGAGTAATTTTTTAAATAGGACTCAAGCCATTCGATAGCATTGATATCCAAGTGATTGGTTGGTTCATCGAGAAGAAGCAAATCAGGGGCGGCTATTAACGCGGCTGCTAATAAGGCACGTCTTTTCATTCCCCCAGATAATTTGTTCATCGAGACGTCGGGATCAAGCCCTAAACGACTAGCCATGGTTTCAACACGAGGAAGTAAATCCCACGCGTGTAAATCATCCATCTTCTGTTGGTAACGCGCTAATTTATCAAGGCAACCGCCTTCGGATTCAGTACGAAAATGTGCCAGTACCTCCCCTATTTCACCCAAACCTTTTACCAGGAAGTGATACACTGTTTCATCCTGACTAACCGGCACATCCTGGGTTAAACTAGCAACGCGCAAACCATTTAACTGATGAATTTGACCACGGTCATGTACTATTTCACCTTGTAATAATTTTAACAGCGTCGACTTACCGGCCCCGTTTCGCCCTACCAAAGCAATTCGATCTTGAGGCTGAATTTGCCAATCAACATTGTCTAGTATGCAATTATTTGCCAACGTTAAACTTACGCCATTCAGTGATAGTATACTCACGCGACAACCATTATTGCGTCCATCTCTACCTCAGCACCTCGTGGTAGAGCGGCAACCCCAATCGCTACGCGTGCGGGATAAGGTTCAGAGAAATAGCGTGCCATGGCTTCATTGATCAAAGGAAAATGATTCAAATCAATTAAATATACAGATAATTTAACAATAGTAGCCAAACTACCGCCAGCAGCTTCGCACACCGCAGATAAGTTTTCTATAACTTGCGCAATCTGCAAACGAATCTCATCGCTGCACAACTGCATGGTTTTTGGGTCTAATGGAATTTGACCCGATAAATAGACAGTATTTCCATGCTTCACCGCTTGACTATAAGTCCCTATCGCTGCAGGCGCTAATTCACTGTGTATAGGCTGTATCATTCAATTAATCCCCTTGTTTTTTTCTAAACAGTCGCATGACTAACTTGTTCGCACGCAAACGGCGCATAACCCTTGCCAAGTGTGTCCTGTCCGTCACGCTGATCGAAAAAGTCACAGCATTATGACGACCGTCCCGTGGGTCCACATTAATATTTCCGATATTAGATTCCGCTTCAGCGATTGCAGTAGCAAGTGCTGCTAAAACACCACGTTGATTCGTAACTTCGACGGTAATATCTACCCAGAATTCACCCTGAACATCATCATCCCAACGCAGTGAAATAAATTGCTCTGGATTGCCACGTGCTTTTTTAATAGACGGGCAATCACTAACATGCACCAATATGCCTCGTCCCTGCTGAAAGCGACCGACGATATTGTCGCCTGGAATAGGTTGGCAGCACTCAGCAAAATGGACCACCATTCCTTCTGTGCCCTTGATTGAAAGTGGCCGTCCTTTCGCTGTTTTTTCAAGTAACCCGCTTTCTTCAGCAACAACAAGGCGTTTTGCAATAACCATCGACATTTGGTTTCCAATACCAATCGCATAGAGCAAATCATCTACTGTTTTATAACCAAGATCATTTAACAATGCTTGCAAAGACTCTGGTGGTACTTTTGCATACTCACTTCCCAGTTCGGCAAATGCTTGCTCCAAAAGCCGTTGCCCCATAGTGATGGATTCAACATGGTGCTGACTTTTTAGAAAATTACGAATATTACCACGCGCCTTGCCAGTTACTACAAAATTTAGCCAGGCTGGATTAGGATGGGCGCCAGGAGCTGTAATAATTTCTACCGTTTGACCATTAATTAAAGGAATACTAAGCGGCACCAAACGACGATTAACTTTTGCCGCCACACAACTGTTACCAACACCAGAATGAACAGTATAGGCAAAATCGACAGGCGTGGCACCTTTAGGCAGCTCCATGATATGCCCTTTCGGGGTAAAAACATAAACTTCATCCGGGAACAAGTCGATCTTCACATTTTCAATAAATTCCAGCGAGTTTCCCGTGCTGTGTTGCATTTCTAGTAGGCGCTGGACCCATTCACGAGCTCGCAATTGAGCCTCATTGACCTCTAGTCCTTCAGATTTATAGAGCCAATGTGCAGCCACACCATTTTTAGCAACATTATCCATGTCACGGGTGCGAATTTGAACTTCAAGCGGCACACCAAAAGGGCCAAACAATGTTGTATGCAATGATTGGTAACCATTAACTTTCGGTATGCCAATATAATCTTTAAAACGTTGAGGGACCGGTTTGTACGTGCGATGTAGTGCTCCCAACACTCGGTAGCAGGAATCGATGTCCTCTGTGACAACACGAAAAGCAAATACATCCGTTATCTCTGCAAATGATGCTTTTTTTTGCCGCATTTTTCGGTAGATGCTGTATAAATGTTTTTGCCGGCCGAAGACATGCTCATAAGGAATATTTAACTCCTGCAGCGCTGCTTGTAAATCTTGTTCAATTTTTTGTGTTATCTCACGACGATTACCATGCGATTTTTCAACTGCTGATTTTATCGCACGATAACGCATAGGGTAGAGTGCTTTGAAACCTAAATCTTCGAGTCCGGTATAAACAGCATGCATACCTAATCGGTTTGCAATCGGTGCGTATATCTCTAATGTTTCAACAGCAATGCGCCTTTTTTTTACCGAAGGCATGGCACTTAGTGTTCGCATATTATGCAATCGATCAGCGAGCTTCACAATAATCACACGAATATCCTTGACCATGGCCATCACCATTTTTCGGAAATTTTCGGCCTGGGCTTCTGCGCGTGATTCAAACTTAATTTTGGTGAGCTTGGTCACCCCATCAACAAGTGTTGCTACTTCTTCACCAAATTGTTGAACCAACTGCTCTTTACTGGTTTTGGTGTCCTCGACAACATCATGCAGCAGGGTCGCCATGATGGTTTGGTAATCAAGGCGCATTTCAGCAAGTATAAGTGCTGCGGCAACCGGATGCGAAATATAAGGCTCACCTGAGCGGCGCATTTGTCCTTTATGACCTTCCTCTGCGACCAAAAAAGCGTGATGACACTTTTCAATTTGTTCGGTCTCAAGGTAGAGTTTCAGCTCCTCACAAAGCTCATCAAAGTAACTCACACTACGCTCCCTTGGCTTTGATACATCATCCATCAGTGTTAAACTAATCTTTAAGCAGTATATCTGCTTTGATTAAACCTTCTGCAATTTCACGTAACGCAACAACAGTTGGCTTGTCATTTTCCCATTCAACCAGGGGTTGAGCGCCGCGAACAGCAATTTCACGCGCACGTTTAGAAGCAACCATTACCAGTTCAAAACGATTTTCTACATGTTCCAAGCAATCTTCAACAGTCACACGTGCCATAATATCGACCCTCCGGAAATTAAATCAAAAATGGTTGGCAAAAGTCATCGCTTCGACAGTTTTATCGCCGAATACAAAGAATTTAACCGAAAAATTTATCAAAACTTTTTATTATACGTTGATGATAGCAGGAAAGAAAGCAGTTTTTCCTGCCGTGCGGCCTGTGGAACCATACGTAGACGGTGCGAAATAACGATCGCTCTCAGCTCATCCGACGCTTTTTCAAAGTCATCATTGACAATTAAATAATCAAATTCGGAATAGTGGCTCAACTCGTCGCATGCGCGTTGCATGCGCTTGCTGATAGTCTGAATATCATCCTGCTGTCGGTTCATTAAACGCTGTTTAAGCGCATCCAACGAAGGAGGAATAATAAAAACACTCACGGCATCCTTAAAAGCATGCCTAATTTGCGCAGCCCCTTGCCAATCAATGTCCAAAACAACATCAACGCCCAAACGCAACCTCTCCGTAATTTGAGAAGCAGAGGTACCATAAAAATGATCGAAAACTTGCGCGTGCTCAACAAAATCAGCTTGTTCAACCATGTGATTGAATGCGGGCTCATCGACAAAAAAATAGTCAACACCATTCGTTTCACCGGGTCTTATACCGCGCGTCGTGTGCGATACAGATACAACGATATTATCTAAATCGCTTATCAGTTTTTTTACTAAACTGGTTTTCCCGCCACCCGATGGTGCCGCCACAATGTACAAACTTCCAGAGTAATTATCAGCCATGGGTTTCACTCTATATTCTGAATTTGTTCACGCATTTGCTCTATTAGCACTTTCATTTGCACTGCGTGTTGCGTTAATACTACTGAATCTGATTTGGAGCTTAATGTGTTTGCTTCCCGATTTAATTCTTGCATCAAAAAATCAAG
>CAXNER010000063.1:0-6167 GCA_964201315.1 Legionellaceae bacterium | reverse complement strand
TAATATAATTCCTAATTTATTATAAATAGCATTCTTAGACCTGTTATGCAATTGAGTCTCTGTGTACTCACCGTCATCGCAGCTAAAAGTAATTTTCTCATCCCTACAATAGTCATACAATTTTTTATACGTGGTTTTAAAAGAGTCAAGTGTAGCTACTACACCAGTCCAGTGAATATTATGATGGCAAACGGACAAACAAATTCTAATTGTATCTGGAACGTCGTCTACGGGTATATTTTGCGCTAAAAAATAGGAGGCACACTCTAAAATGCGATGTCCAATACTTTTTGCAATAGCCCCATCATTTAATCGTTGCTCGTCATTACCAAATAAAGTAGTTTCAGGCGTATAGTACACACCGGCACCGTCTATTGATTTTAACATGCGAAAGTCATTGAACTCTGGCCAGGAAACCATGTTTTCATTTAAAGTTTCATAGGCTTCGCTGTATTGATCGTATAGTTTTTTTAATTCAGTTTGCTCTGCAAATCGGTCTAATGGGTCTAGTGGCATTGGATATCCTTAAGATTAGGTAGTGAAGGATGGCGATAGTAATAGCCGTTCTTTTAACCCCAAGCTCTTAATTGCATAAATTGTATGTTACATTTTGACGTATTTTTGCTCATATTTCAAGCTGGATTCTAGGACAGCTAGATTCTAGGATGACATGATTAGAAAACAAATTAGAAGACGCGGCACTAGTAATATAACTGTAGGAATAATTACACCACGATATCTTTAGTAAGGCTTGGCTTTGTTACCGCACTATTGCGTAGGAATCGTCTTAATTTACCAGATGCGGGGTAATTTAATTTTTCGACTTCATCTATGTTGACACAGGGTTGTGGCAAGCCAAGCCGAATTAATTCAACGCAAATGTTGGTTTGTAGTTGGATTTTGTTTACATAGCCAATGGTTACTATTTTGACATTGACTCCTGTCTCTGTCTGTATGACTTGAAACTCCCTAATGTTCTTTTCAAGTAACAGTGGTGTATCAAATACAGAGTGGTGTACCACAATGTTACCCTGATAGGTGAAATCAAATTCAGGTCGGTACAGAGGCTCGGTGATGAGTTGATGATTTATTCCGCATTCGCAGGTTTTATCTAAAAATGACAGTTGATCAGATAGCTCATAGCGAATGAGTGGTAGTGTGTAATTATACAGATTAGTCAAATACGCTTTGCTAGATGTTTTATTTTTCCCTATGGGATTGTTCCATTTATCCACAAGTTGGACAATACAAGCATCATCATTTAAATGTACTTCATGACTGTCTGCATGGCAGTTTATTCCAATTAATCCCTCTGATGAGCTAAATGTATTGAAAACACCTGCATTTGACCATGTTTTTTTGATCATGCTGCGGATTGAGCTGTGCAAAGGCTCTCCAAAGGAAGTCACGATCTTGGGTGAAATAGCCAGGCGACCTTTGTTGGCCTCTTGACATAATTGACGAATGGTTGGCGGCAGACCTATTACCATGTCCGGCTGAACATGATTAAGTCCTTCGATAATTTGGTCAAATGGCAGGGTGATTGGAAAGTGATATTTTTCTATCTGATTGGGGTTAAATGTTTTGTGAAGAGAGTAGGTTGCAAAGATTGGGTTGGCTATATTAACGATGGCCACCCGCATCATGTTTGGATTACCCCCTAGAATTTCAGAGCCATCACGGTTACGTAATCCATAACGTATAAGAAAAATATAAAATTTGTTCCATTCTTCCCAGTCATATATAAAAACCCCTCTAATTCCACTGGAGCCGCTGGTGGTTATGCAATGGTACCGGTCAAAGAGATACAATGAATTTTCGTTTTGGCTTATTTTGTCAAGATGCTTTTCAACCAGTTGTAGTGAAACCCTTCGATCGGTGACAATGTCATCCCAGTTGTTCATTAGAATGACTTTATTCGTTACTGGGATTTCATGCAGGTTTTGTTCTGTGAAATGCTCAATGTCAATGTGTGCCAAATGCTTTTTATACCAAGGCGAATATCGTTTTGCGTGTTTTAATAATGATCTAAGTCTCTGATTGCGTAATGCTTGTAATGTTTCGGTAGAACAATACAGATTGTTTTTATGTATGGGTAACTCCTCTAGCATATCGCGTGTTTGTCTGGCCGCTAATGCTTCGGTGTTTGTGGTCGCGCCTTTTCTGAAAAAACGTTTAAAATTCATCTTTTCTCATGGTGTAATAATTATATAGCGTGTTTTAAACATTAATCGGTCATTTAAAATTCAAACGACTATAAAAAGATTTTTTAGTTTGTTACGCCACTGGAGTATTTCATCTTTGCATCAGGCATTAATTCAGCGACGTTATGTTCATTACTATCTAAAAATGATGAAATAGTGTTATTAAAATCAATGGCTATTTGATCTTTACAGGCTGTTGTTAATGGGCCATTGATAGAGAGTTGATACTCGCCATACTGATTTTTTGTAAAATAAATCCATAACGTTTGATTACCGATGGGGCGATCTAGGCAGCCAAAATGACTGGAAAAAGTATAATCAATGTTTGCAAAATGCATGTCCGGCGGCTCTTTGATGAAAAAACTTGGTGTAACACTAATGACCACATTCAATCTATCAGGTTGTTGTAGCGGTATCGTCAAATTAAACAATTTATTAAGCTTGTGTTTGATGAAAACATTTTTTTTATTGGCAGTGATCCGACTTAAGAACGCTAGATAGTAGTTAATTAGCGTTGCATTTAGTTTACTTGCTTTAAATTGTTTAGTTAGAAAAAATTTATTCAGTGTGAATGATAAATACTGAGCAATTGATAATCGAGATCCTTTTAAACCTTTATCTTTTAGGACAAGAGAGCACTTCTGATAGGGTGCTGTTTTTAATAGTTGTTCTTCAATAGACTTTATACAATCAGTAAACGTATCCTCATCGTTTAAGGTAATATTTATTCTTTTATATTCTGCGAACAAGCCCACAATAGATTTATAGTGACTGCCTTCTCTACCACTGTGAATAAGGATAATGGGTATTTTCTTTTGACGACTAATGTTGTGAAAAACAAGTTGGCATGCAGCAATTAATCCGGTGCTGACATTAATATTTTTGGTTTTATGCCAATCGATAAATGGTTCAATTAATTGATGCGCTAAAGGGTAATGAAACAAGTGCTGTGGCTGGTATAAAGCGGCGTCGGCCAAGTGATTGGTAGCGCCGAAATGCAACAGATTTACACCGTGATTATAAGATGTCCAAAAATCAATTTTATCGTTTAGGTTTTTTTCATAATGACTATTACTGTGTTGAACATAGTTTAAAAATGAATCTTTTTCTGGGATCAGTATAAGTTGTTTCCCAAGAGTAAGTGCTTCATAATTTTTCTTGAATTGGCTAAGTGCAATCGCACAGGACGCATCATCGACAATAATATGAGGTATCACCAGGTGCAATTCATGCAAGTTATTGTTGATTTTATACAGGTATAGTCTAATTAAGGGTTGTGTCGTTAATGGGATAATACGCAATATATTTGTCTTGAATTCTATGTTGAGTGTATCTGTATCATTAGCTAAGGATAAATCTTTATAGATTAAATTAAATTGGCCCTTTTTATTTAAGATCTGGGTTGGCGCATTCTCGTTAAAGGTTATCCAAAAAGCGCTATTTTGCTTAACAACTAAATCAAACGCTTGGAACACGTACTCTTTATTAAGTTGACCGCATAATCGCAACTGCATACCTACATTAGAACTATAACCACATTTATTGAGTACCCAAAATAGGTATTGAAAATCACATAATGGAACTTCTTCTACGGTTAAGTTTTCAGGTGGGTGGTTATCCGTTGCGTTGCTAAAGATAGTTTGTAATTCATGTGCAATATTTTTTGCAATCTTATCGATACTTGGATCATTAATAAAATACTCAATTGATATACTGAGCGTTTCGCACTGCAATTTGTCATAAATTCGGTGTCTAATTTCTAGAGACATCAGTGAATCCAAACCCATTGAGAATAAATTATCGTTTGCTGAGATTAGCTCTACATCATCTAACGATAAAACATCGGCGGTGATTTCACATAAAATTTGGCTGAGTATAGCCGCGCATTCTTCCTTGGTGTGTTGTTTAAGGGAATTTAAAAAGCGCTGATCCGCTGAGAAAGGGGTCTTTACTAGCTCTGATAACCATGGTTGTTTTGGTGAATGTTTGAAATAAGTGTCCCAATCAATAGGACAGGGTGAAATTTGAGCTAACTGACTTTCTAATAAAACATCGATAATATCGATGCTATCCTTATCTAATGGTATAAAACCGTGTTGTTGTAAGCCTTCCGTAAGGTTCGCTGCCATGCCCACTGTGTGAAAAGGCCCCCAATTAATTGCAATTGCGGGATATCCTTGCTGCTGCCGTAAATGCGCTAGGCCATCTAAAAATCCATTGGCGGCAGCATAGTTTGATTGTCCTTTACCACCTAGTAGTGACGTTGAAGATGAAAACAAAACAAACTGTTCCAATTGAATATTTTTAGTTAATTGATGCAGAATCAGGGCGCTTTCCATTTTGGAATTTAATACGTGTTGAATATTTTCATCACTTAAATTGATGATCAAGCCATCTTGAATAACACCTGCAAGATGAAACACACCTTTCAGTGGATGAGGGCTTCTTTCAATGGTCTCAATGATGGTTTGCATTTTCGTATAATTACTGGCATCGGCTGCGCAATGCTTAATATAAACTTGTTTTTTTGCCTCATGTTCAATCAAAATCTTTGTATCCAGTGGACACTCAGAGCGACTGACAATAGTAATGTGTTTAACGCCTCTCAAAATGAGGTATTCAATTAATGGTTTTGCCAAACCGCCAGTTCCGCCAACAATAAGATAACTCGCATTACTATCAAAGAAGGTCTTATGCTGAGCTTGATTGATAGGAAGCTGCTTTTTCTCACACCGAGGTACATAAATTGAATCTCTAACTGCCAATTGATTTTCTAAACTATTGGCATTGAAGATATAATTTAACGTGGCTTTCAACGTGCTGCGTGAGTCTACATCGACCGTATAATTTTTGTTGAAATTGAGCTCATTTTTAAAGCTTTTCCAAAAAGAACTGGCCATTGTGTGATAGGGGTTAACGTTGTCGTTGTTGTTAATGGCGTAAGCATTTTCTGTAACCAATATAAAGCGGGCAGGGGATGACTTAAACATTGTTTGACAACAATGAAAAAGATCGTTGAATTGCCCCTGTTCATAAATGAATAGTATATTTTTATTCTCAATACTCTCTATATGATAAAGATCGTCTACAAGCTGATAACATAGATTACCTAATAGTTTTTTTGCTTTGATGTTGTCTTTCGAAATAACTATAAGATTAGGTAATTTTTCCGAAATCACTAAGCTTTGATTGAGAGCATTCCATCTGGTGTGGTAAAGATGTTGCAGTACGAACTCATTCGAAATAAAATTACTTCGAGTGACCCGTCTTACTTTGAGTTCTTCAATGTCACCAATCAATAACCCCGTATTATCGTACAGTTTTATATCTACACAAAGTTCATTAATATCCCCAATATCACGCTTGGTTATATGTGCCCATATGCTTCGCGGTGCTTCTTGAAAAATAGTCATACGTGTAAATGCATACAGCTGGTAAGTCGCATTATTAGGATTATTTATATTAAATAATGAGATACTTTGTATAGCGCCATCGAGCAGAGAAGGATGATAACAATAGCCAATCCCGTGGCTTGTTTTGGTTAATGCAACTTTAGAAAGTATGCTGTCTGATTTAACATACGCCTCTTGAAGAACCTGAAACTCATTACCATACACTACGGAGCTTTTTTTAAAAGTTTCATACATTTCTGAACGGTCAATGCTGTCATCAAAGCATGACTTCAGCGCATTAATGTTCACAGATACTGGCGTTGAAGGTGCTATTAAATGTATTTCCATTTTAGAAAATAGTTGCCAATTTTTATCTTGTTTAGCAAAGATGTATATCTTGTATTTCTCATCATTCGCAGGCTTTGCTTGCAGTTGAAAATCTTGGTCTTGTTGGGGGTACAATTGGCTCTCAATATTAAATTTTTCGATACAAAAAGCATTGCACTTAAATAGAGAGCTTGCAGCCGCAAGGCCCGCTTCAATGAAGGCTGTTGCTGGAAAAATCATTTTT
>CAXNER010000062.1:0-6243 GCA_964201315.1 Legionellaceae bacterium | reverse complement strand
AATGTTGTGGTCATAGACGCCGCTAAGCCTTTGTTGACAGTTAAAGAGTTAATCTGCTCCTCGCTTGAAAAATACCTGGCGGAAAATGTAAGTCCAAGCCATTTTGGTCAATTATGATTGATTTGTTAGATAGTCATGGCCCTATGTGGTTAAGCATCTCGCAGATGCTGCACAAAAACCGATTACCACAGGCGTTGCTTTTCATCGGGCCACGCCATGCAAAAATAGTACAGTTCGCCAACCGTTTAATAGCAGTTCTTCTTTGCGAAACAGACAATCCTCCCTGTGGTCAATGCCGTGCATGCCATCTTTTTATGCAGGGAGGGCATCCGGACATAACTTATATCTCCCAAGAGACGCCCAAAAGCGCCATTAAAATTGAGCAAATTAGGTTGCTACAACAGGACGTTTATCAAACACCACAACGAGGCTCTCGACGATTTATTTTGATTGACCCTGCTGATAAATTAAATAGCGCTGCCGCTAATGCATTATTGAAAATTCTTGAAGAACCCCCCTCACATACAACTTTTATTTTGTTGGCAGAACAAGTGGGTAGCATACCGGCGACCATCTTAAGTCGCTGTCAAAAATATATTTTTCCAACATCTGCATGTGATGCAGGAACGCCGCAGGCTAATTATTTGATGATGGGGCAATTTTACCCTACAGACTCCGCACGTTCGGCACTACTTAAGGAGGCCGACTCAATTATTTCAGGACTGTGTGAGTTAATTGAGGAAAAATGTTCGCCGTGCACCATTGCCGCACGTTGGTCTGGTTATGATTTTGACGATTTAGTTTGGTTGTTACACCTTATTATTGCAGAGGCAATTAACTATCGGTTGATTACCTCTACTGACAGAACATCAGAAAATACACCATTGATGTGTTTTTCTCGGATGATTAAACCCATGGTTTTGTTTAATTGTCTTGATCAAATAAATGCTATCACGAAAAAAATAAACCATAATGTAAATATGAATCAAACATTAGTGCTGGAAGACTTGCTGTTAGGCTATACCGTCCACAGGCATACAAGGGATTGATAATGGTTAGTGATGCAGGAACAATAAACTGTGTTTTTAGTAGTGAAGCGGCGCTTTATCTTGCTTATATGCCATTTATTAAGGGTGGCGGATTATTCGTGCGTACGGTGGGGGTTTATGAGCTTGGTAGTCAAGTGCAGTTATCAGTACAACTATTGAGTGAACCAGATAGCTATTTGATAGAAGGAAAAGTGATTTGGATAACGCCTAAAGGGGCGCAAGGAAGTAAGCCCACAGGCATAGGTGTGCAATTTACCAACGAAGATAGCCGGGTTTTTTGTAATAAAATCGAGACCTATTTAGCAGGTATGCTAAAATCCACTAACATGACTGACACGATATAATTATAATGATAAACCCTCAAATCGCAGCATTGGTTGATTCTCATTGCCACTTAAACATGATTGATTTAAGTGAGTTTGATAATGATATGTCAAATGTTATCGCTATGGCATCTGCAAATGGTGTAGAACACATGCTTTGTGTGTGTGTTGAACCAAACGATTTACCGGCGCTCTATGGGTTAGCCGCAAGCTATTCAAACATTAGTATTTCAGTAGGCATTCATCCCAATACAGAAATGAGCGACGAATATGATGCTCATAAGCTCATAGAGCTCGCACAGCACCCCGCTTGTATTGCCATTGGTGAGACAGGCTTGGATTATTATCGGACCGAAACGGACGTGGCAAGGCAGTTACAACGGGAGCGTTTTCGAGAGCATATTCGAGCGGCTCTTGCTGCCTCTAAGCCACTAATCATTCACACTAGAGACGCGGCGGAAGACACTTTACTGATTATGGCGGAAGAAAATGCCGCAAATATAGGTGGAGTAATGCATTGTTTTTCAGAAAATTGGGATATAGCGCGCCGTGCGCTTGATTTAAATTTTTACATCTCTTTTTCGGGTATCGTTACATTTAAAAATGCATTAGTGCTAAAAGAAGTCGCAAAAAAAGTACCTATCGATCGCATCCTGATTGAAACAGATTCACCTTATCTTGCGCCAGTACCTTTTAGAGGAAAGCAAAACCACCCTGCATTGGTTAAACAGGTGGCACTAGCATTAAGTGAGCTACGGCAAATGGATTATGATGCCATCGCAATGCATACAACCAGGAATTTTTATCGTTGTTTTCGTTTAGGGCAAGCCTTAGAGAAACAAGTGTAAGTGGGTGTGAGCCATGAAATTATTTATTGGGTTGATGTCTGGGACAAGCATGGATGGTATTGATGCAGCATTGGTCGATGTTGATACCCATAGGTTAATTACAGGCATTACCAGACCCTATGGTGATAAGGTCAAACACACCTTGCAATCAATAATGCGTGATCAACACACAAGTCCTGCAGGTTTAAGTCAATTAAACACGCTATTGGGTCGTGAATTTGCATATACCGTTTTAGAGCTCCTAGAAGAAGCAAACATTACACCAGAACAAGTGGTGGCTATTGGTAGTCATGGCCAAACGATTTGTCATGATGCCACGGCTGAAATTCCTTATACGGTTCAATTGGGCTGTGCACACACTATTGCCGAATTAACAGGCATCACCGTTGTTGCTGATTTTAGGTCACGCGATCTGGTCATTGGTGGGCAAGGCGCTCCGTTTGCGCCTCTTTACCACCAAGTGGTTTTTGCTACAGAGGATTTGCCGCTTGCTGTCGTAAATATTGGTGGGATAGCAAACGTGACTTACCTCACAGATGAGGGTGGGGTATGCGGTTATGACGTAGGACCTGGCAATTGCTTGCTTGATCAGTGGGTTTTGAAACACCGTGGTCTTGCTTTTGATGCGAGTGGGGAATGGGCCATGACGGGCAAGGTACTCAAACCTTTGTTGAGTGCATTATTGGCTGATCCTTATTTTAGGCGCCAGGTGCCTAAAAGTATTGGTAAGGAGTATTTTTCCTCTGCTTGGTTGATGGACGCATTGGCGGCTGATGATTATGCCCCAGAAGATGTGCAGGCAACGTTGTTGGCGCTCACTGCCACAGCGATTGCAGAGGATATAAAGAAAAGTTATTTGCAGTTGAAGCAAGTGCTCATTTGTGGGGGTGGGGTCCATAACACTGCATTAATCAATGCGTTGGTTGAGAAAACACCTTTAGTAGACATAAAAAGCACACAAACAGTAGGGATTGATCCTGACTTTATAGAGGCAATGATGTTTGCATGGTTTGCTTGCAAGGCGCTAAATCACAGTCCAATTGATTTTAAAGCCATTACCGGTGCAAAGCGTTTAGCAATATTTGGTGCAATTTATGCGGCGGGCATTGACAAGGGAAATTCGATTGAGGTGTAATGAGTACTTTTCACCAACCTTGATGTCGATGTGAGCACTTATCATTTAACCACAGAACCACACAGTAAATTAAGCGCGTACGTTATTTTTTTTCTTGCCGCCTCTTTTTATTTATATGAATTCATTTTACAAGTAGCACCCAGTGTTATGGCAGCGCCCATGATGCAGACGTTTAAGGTTAGCGCCGAAGGTTTTGGCGTTATTTCCGCATTTTATTTCTATGCCTATGCTCCAATGCAATTGCCCGCTGGTTTGTTGTTTGATCGTTATGGCCCACGTAAGCTCATGACCGGTGCATTGATATTGTGCGCTATAGGCTCATTCTTTTTTGCGTCAACGGATAGCGTTGTTACTGCATCAATGGGACGTTTTTTAATCGGTATCGGCTCGGCCTTTTCTTTTATTGGGGTACTGGTGTTGGTTTCCCGTTGGTTTCCATTACAACATTTTGCAATCCTTGCCGGTATTGCGCAGTCGATGAGTTCCGTTGGGGCTATGTTTGGGGAGGTGCCATTAGCTGCGCTGATTGAGCATGTTGGTTGGCGGCAGGCTAGTTTTATTTTGGCAGCGGTTGGTTTCTTGCTAGCCTTACTATTGTGGTGTTGTATTCGTGATTTCCCGCATCAGCCCACCCAATCCTTGCCCACGCGGCGTTTGCGTGATGAGTGGCATCGCTTGACTGAGGTTTGTAGGCGTCCTTACACTTGGTTGACTGGTGCGTATGCTTTTTCGATATGGACCCCGATTGCAGTTTTTGCAGCGTTGTGGGGGGTGCCCTATTTACAAGAAAAATACCATGTTGGTGTCGTTGTCGCATCGGGGTTATGCAGTATGATTTGGCTTGGTATTGGTATTGGTAGTCCATTGCTAGGTTGGATAAGTGATCGCTTCTGTAGCAGGCGGATAGCATTGGTGACCAGTTCTGTTTTTGGTTTATTGGCCACACTTATCCTATTATATATGCCAGATGTTCCAATGAGCTGGATGTATGTTGTGCTTCTAATGTTGGGATTTGGTGCTGGCGGGCAAACGGTTAGCTTTGCTGTGGTTAAAGACAACAATCCAGCGCACCTTGTGGGAACCGCATCTGGATTTAATAATTTATCGGTGCTTTTGGGTGGGGCGATTTTTCAGCCATTGGTGGGTGTAATTTTACATCGAAGTTCAGCACTACATTTAGTTAATGGCGCGCCTGTGTATCTTATCAGTAATTATCAAAAAGCATTGTTGGTGATGCCTTGTTGCTTTGGAGCTAGTTTGATTCTAGCCTTATGGCTAATAAAAGAGTCTTATCCAGGCTCTCGGCGGTAAAAATATTATACGAAAGATATTTTATGGAGGGGGGTTGGTACATCCCCCTCATCCGCAGCGTCCTCCAGTGTCGTTGCATGTTCGATGCGTTTAAAGAAAGCCAATTGATACACACTTAATTTTTCGATTAGGGCTCTCTTTGGAAAAAATTTATCGTGCAATGCATCAAATTCACTTTTAAGAGTTGAGTAATCACTAGCGCTTACTACGGCGTAATTATCATTAACCGTAAAATGCCTCATGTGAAGAAAATGAGCGTCTGCCACATCGCTTGCTATCCAGGTAGATATATAGGCCTGAAAAGAGGCGTTTTGTAGGGCGCATGCCTTTAATTGCTCGCGTCTCTCATGCAGGAAATCAATATAAGTGTCTGCTGTGGTGCCTACCGGTATGAATGCGTCCACAAATTTTCGCATGTAGCTGTCTGGTGTTAAAAGAATTTTCAGCATGGCTTGATTGATTTCTGTTCTAAAACGGGGTGCTGTGGATAATTGGACGGCATCAACAATATAATTAGACGGTTTTCTCCTTTCAACCATTATTATATCTAGCCAGTTATGTGTATAAAAATTGTGCGGATAAGGTAGCTTGTCAATTAGCTCTGGTGTGAGTGGCATGGTCTCATTTTTATAACTCATTGGGTATTGAACACTTGCAAAACACCAGTCACCATCAATTTTTAGGACTTGATCGTTATAATTTAAACAAACATTACTGTTTTTTAAGTCGATGTCTTGAAGAAAAGCAGCCAATAACATTATTTGACCCAAGCCATGGTATTTTCCACTAGTAAAGTTACGCTGTTCACCTTCAGGTAATAATCGGTAACCTGGAATTTCTTCTGAAAGAGTATAATACGTGCCTAAAGCAGGATTTTTTGCAACACAGGTGCGTGGTTGATTCGGTATAATTAGTCGGAAAAACTCTTGTGCTAATCCCTCAATACGCGCCTCTACGGGATTTATAATTTCCTTTCGAAACCAATTGTTATGTGAAAACGGCATTTGACCCATATCTATTTTATGACTGAATGTGCCTTTTACTGTTCTGGGGATAATTTTGAACAACCGACTATCTAATTCAGGTGCGATCATAACAATTCAATTGGTTTTGTTTGACATTTCTTTAGTATAGTCACAGATCTATAACTAGCAATTTCTGCCGGAAGTTTTTTAGGCCCTTTGTTACATCATTAATCTAGCGTCTCAACGTCGGCAGGTAATACACGCTCCTCAGTATATCGCCTGCCCGTGCGGGGACAAAAAAATAACGGGTAACGGCCGAGGTGCCCTGGGAGTGTCGCCATCCCCAAAATACCCGGTATCAGTCCATTTACGGGGTAGTGGTCATGGGAGTGTTCATTTTGAGAATGTGCTGCAAATTCAAACGCTTGTTTTGTTGCTAGATGGAGAAAGGCTTCGCTAATCATTTTTGGTTCATTGTGTAGCGTAGGTTTTTGATCTTTCAGGAGAACCGCTGCTAATTTGATTAGTCCATGACGATGAAGCGAGAGTTGTGCTTCATCTATATTCAAACCACTTGTGCCAACCAAACGTTTTAGCTCTGGGTAGGACTGA
>CAXNER010000061.1:0-6320 GCA_964201315.1 Legionellaceae bacterium | reverse complement strand
CCGCTGGGCGGATGGCGCTCCAGTCTTGCTTTGCGTGAAGGTGTGACTGTAACAACATCAAATGATATTATCCGGGCAATTGCTGAAAATAATGGTCCTAAGGATGTGTTGGTGACCCTAGGCTATACGGCTTGGGGGGAAAATAAATTGGATAAAGAAGTTATGGATAATGTTTGGTTGGTTTGTCCGTACACGCCTGAGTTGTTGTACGATGTTCCCTTTGAGGAGCGCTGGGAATATGCTGGATCAACAATTGGGGTAAAAATGAATCAACTAATCTCTGGTGTGGGTCATGCTTGACGGCGTGTATGTTGGTTTTGATTTTGGCTATAAACGAATTGGTGTGGCCGTAGGTCAGCGGCTTACCGGGAGTGCTTCGCCATTATCCACACTGGAAGCAAAGTTGGGCGTGCCCAATTGGGACGTTATTCAGCAATTATTGATGCAGTGGCGCCCCCTCGCTCTGGTAGTCGGCTTACCGACTTGTATTGATGATAGTGAGCAATACACGGCGGCTGCTTCTCGAGGTTTTGCTCGGCAATTGAGAAAGCGTTTTGAACTCCCTGTGCACATGGTCGATGAGCGTTTATCTACCGTAGAAGCACGGGCGTATTTGTTTGCTGAAGGTGGTTATCGTAAAATTAAAAATTCTGAAATCGATAGCATTGCTGCTTGTGTAATACTTGAGCAGTGGCTGCAACATCCTAAATGAGAAAGCATGAAACATTTTTTAGACATTAGTCAATTAACTCATGATGAAATAACTGCACTGATAAAGCGCGCAATTTATTTTAAAAATAATTCCAAGCACCCCCATTATCCTCAATGCAACGTCGTTACCATGTTTTATGAAAACAGTACTCGTACGCGCGTGAGTTTTGAGTTGGCCGCTAAAAATTTAAGCATGGCGGTGGTAAATTTAGATTTGCAAAGCTCCTCTGAAAGTAAAGGGGAAGTTATTGAAGATACGATTAAAACACTTTCTGCCATGGGGATTAAGCTATTTATTATTCGCCATGTACAAGACGGGTTGCCACAGAAGCTATCAACAGTGGGTGATGATTTACATATCATCAATGCCGGTGATGGGATGCATGCCCATCCAAGCCAGGCTATGCTCGATGTAATGACAATTATGGAGAAAAAACCGGATCTAAGTCGGCTTAAAATTGCCATTGTTGGTAATATTCGCCACTCACGTGTTGCTAATTCCTTGCAATGTATCTTTGCTAAATTAGGGGTGGGTGAATTAACGCTTGTTGCACCAAACTTATGGCAGCCAACATCTGTTCATTATGGGCGAGTTACCGCATCGTTACGTGATGGACTTGTAGATGCAGATGTTGTTATTTGTTTGCGTGTCCAAAGCGAACGACTATTGGTTAGCGAACACATGGATCTAGCCAGTTATCGCAGGGATTATGCCTTAACCTGCGACAGTTTGGCTTTTGCAAAAAAAGACGCAATAGTTATGCATCCTGGGCCTATAAATCGTGAAATTGAAATTGACAGTGATGTTGCCGATGGTCCGCAATCTCATATATTACAGCAAGTGTGTAATGGAGTATTTATGCGCATGGCCATTCTTGAAAGCCTCTACTTAGGGTCTGTTAACAGATCTTAACCAATGCGATCTTGGTCTAATTTCTTTTCTAGGATGATGTAACAACGTGTAAGTTTTGTTTAAACGATAAAGCCTGTTGAAGATCTGGCAATTCAGTTTTGTCCCTAGAACGCATATCAGCAATGGTACGCGCTACTTTTAATAGGCGGTGAAAAGCGCGAGCTGAAAGTTTGAGTCGACTTAATGCGTGGCGAAGAAAATCGCGCTCTGTGTCGCCCAAGACACAAACGGATTCGCAATCTTTAGCACTGAGATTAGCATTAATGCATCCCTGGCGATTAAATTGACGTAGGCGGGTCGCACTCACTATCTCTCTGATTTTTATACTTTGACCACCCTCAGCCTGGTTGGTGCAGAGAAGCTCCTCCTCTGTAAGCGCTTGCACAGTAATTTGCATGTCAATCCGGTCAAGTAGTGGGGCTGAGAGTTTCCCCAGATAACGGTTAATTCTATCGGGTGAACAGAAACAACTCGCGTTCGGATTCCCGTTTTGACCACAGGGGCACGGATTCATGGCGGCTAATAATTGAAAGCGAGCAGGAAATTCAGTTTGAATGGCTGCCCTCGAGATGCAAATATTGCCTGATTCTAGGGGTTCTCGTAGGGTTTCAAGGACGTGTCGATGAAATTCTGGCAGCTCATCAAGAAATAAAATACCATGATGTGCTAGTGAAATTTCCCCAGGTTTCGGCGGGTTACCACCACCCACGAGCGCCACCGGAGAGGCTGTGTGGTGTGGTGATCGGAAGGGCGGTTGACGCCAGTTACTGAAGTTTGGCAGACGCCCACGAATAGAGTTGATAGCGGCACATTCTAACGCTTCTGTCTCTGATAGCTCTGGTAGTAGTGTACTGAAACGTTTAGCTAACATGGTTTTTCCACTACCGGGCGGCCCATTTAGCAAAATACTGTGACCACCACAGGCGGCAATTTCCATGGCATATTTTGCATGGTGTTGGCCTTTGATATCTGACCAATCAAGATGATTATCACTGCGGCCTATTTCAGGGCGTTCGGGCAATGATTGCAATGGTGTATCTTGGCATAGATAACTGCAGACGGCGCGCAGGCTGTCTGCAGCATATACGCCCCCATGTCCCGCAAGGGATGCCTCTTCAGCGTTGGCGCATGCAATAATTAATTGCTGTTGATCACGGTGTGCTGCTAAGACGACGGGAATAATAGCCGAAATGCCACGCAGGTTGCCATTAAGTGCTAACTCACCTATAAATTCATGCGAGGTCAATTTTTGCAAAGGTATTTGTCCGGAGGCTGCTAGAATTCCAATGGCTATTGGCAAATCAAACCCACTGCCTGTTTTAGGTAAGTTGGCAGGGGCGAGATTAACCGTAATTCTGCGACATGGGAATTCAAATTGGCTATTGATGATGGCACTGCGTACTCTATCTTTACTTTCCTTGACGGCGGTTTCTGCAAGTCCGACAATAGTAAAACTAGGTAAGCCGTTGGATAAATGAACTTCAACAGAAACAAGTTCTGCATGGATGCCAATAGCACCACGCGTTTTGCTAATCGCAAGGTTCAAAATAAGGCTCTTTTTTTGAGGTTGGACCTTCATTCTACTCGATTGAATCTATCCCGTCGATTGTCGGTAGTGCTTTCTAGTCATTGTTTTTTTTTGTTTTTTTGTTGTTAGGGGTGCCTTCTAAAAGGGTTTGTACTTGCGTTTGCAGAGAATCAACTTTTTCACGCGTGCGAGCAAGTACTTTGACTTGTACATCAAATTCTTCGCGAGTAACTAAATCCATGCGGGTAAATGCTGTTTGTAATATTTCTTTGAATTTTTGTTGAATCTCGTTTTCAAAATTTTGTAAACTGTTGGGCAGTGCCGTGTAAAGTTTTTTTGCGATTTCTTCAAATTGCTTAGGATCAAACATGCTGTGCTCCAGATACCCGTCGTGACTAGACAGTCTAGCAAAAGTCATCACGAACGGCCATGTTAATATATTCCTCGAACATGAGGATACTGGATTTATGTCCAAATAATATACTCATGTTTTTATAGCCATTTAAGGTAGACGAATGAAAATGATTATTGCAATCATCAAACCATTTAAGCTTGATGACGTTCACGAAGCACTGATGGAAATTGGCGTACCTGGGATTACTATTTCAGAGACGCGTGGTTTTGGTCGGCAAAAAGGCCATACAGAGCTGTACCGTGGAGCAGAGTATGTTGTTGATTTTCTTCCCAAAATTAAAATCGAATTGGCATTGCCAGACAATATGGTAGAGGGTGCGATTGATGCAATTTGTAAAGCGGCATACACCGGAAAAATTGGTGATGGTAAAATTTTTGTGTATGAACTTCAGCAGGTCGTGAGGGTTCGTACAGGCGAAGTTGGTGACGATGCACTTAGCTAGACCGGTGATTTGGTACTAATAGAGCTCGTTAATAAAATCCCATTGGTCCTTGCTGACGGGGGTTATTGATAAACGGTTTCCCCTCCTTAACAAGGGCATATCTTCTAATTCTGGATAGTGCCGTAGGCTTTCGAGTGAAATAATATGAGGAAATTTATTTTTAAAGCGGACATCAACCATAAACCATCGAGGGTTGCTGGGCGTGCTTTTGGGGTCTGGATGTTCGCTCGTTGGATCAAACGCAGTATAGTCTGGATAAGCAGTACTGATAATTTCAGCTATTCCTACAATCCCTGGTGGATTGCAGTTGGAATGGTAAAAAAATGCTAGATCACCTATTTGCATAGATTTTTGCATAAAATTACGTGCTTGATAATTGCGTACACCATCCCATGGCGCTGTTTGTTTAGGTTTATTGTATAAATCATCGATGCTAAAACAGGAGGGCTCTGATTTCATTAACCAGTAATTGGCCATTATTTTCTCCAGTAGGTGGCGTGCTCAGTTACTACGACATCAAGAGGTACGTCGAACGTCCCTGCTTCAATAAATGATTGCCGCTGAAATTCGTAGGCTACACCGACTAATAATTGTGGGCGCAATTGGGCAAGGGTGCGATCATAATAGCCCGCACCCATACCTAATCGAGTGCCGCGTGAATCAAAGGCTACGAGAGGGATGAGCATCACATCAAGTTGTTCGGGTGGTATTGCGAGTTCACGCGCTACATCAGGTTCTTCAATACCATAATGATTCTTCTTAAAAGGGGTTGATGGCATTGCCGGTAGAAATGACAATGTGCGATTATCATTCAGTGCAGGAAAATAACAGTATTTGCCTTGCAATGGCGCTGATTGCCATAAGCTACTTAAATTAATTTCTCCAGATACTGAGTAGTATAATGCGATTCGTTTAGCGCATCGATATTGATCTAATTTTCGAACGTTTGTACAAATTTGCCAAGAGGCTCGCTGTTGATAAGAGGGTGATAATCTTTTGCGAATTTGTTGGCAGGTGAGTCTTAATGCTTGTTTGAATCGGTCGGCCATAGGGATCATTGTAAAATTTTGTACTCGATTATTACGTAGTTGTTACCTAGGTTCAACCATTTTAGAACGTGGATTGCTAGTATTGTGTTTATTTTGATTAAAAAAATAGTATGCAAGTGTTAAAAAATAATGTATACAGCTTTCAAATTTATTAAAATTTTGACCTATAACTAGCTTAGCTAACTTGTGAGGATTGCATGGGTGAACTGTTTGATGATGAGGAAGATAAAGTATTGATCGCTGAAGATGAGGTAGACGTCGAAGTTGAGGATATTGAAGAGGAGGTTGAAGAGGCTTCGGTGATTTCTCAAGATAATCAACAGCCACCATTGATTGATGCGCGCAGGCGCCTGGAAAATTTGTTGGAAGAGAAGCGGTTACGAGACGAACTCGAAGACTTTTTTGATTTTTAGCTGTGATGCCCACTTATCTATTACCCATTACTATTGATACCCCGCCTTTATTTAGTGCCGATGATCGTATTCTTTTAGGTGAGGGTTTGTTTGAAACGATACGGGTTGTAGAACAGCGACCTTGTTATCCTTATTTGCACTGGCAGCGAATGCGTCAATCTGCAATGTCCCTTGGTATTCCCTTCGATATATCTTATAAACAGTGGCATGAACATTTAGTGCATCGTATTGGCGTTTCAGAACTACAAAATGGTGGAATAAAAGTCATTCTAAGTGGTGGGCATGCCGCAAGAGGATTGCATGAGCATGGGCATACGTCATCATTGCTATTTGAAGCGTTTACATACCCGTGTCTTCGACAAGCATTGAACATAGTCAGTGCGCCTTGGCGGCGAGATGCAAAAAATCCTATTTATCAGTTAAAGTCAGTCAATTATTTAGAGTCTATTTTAGCTCGACGTCAGGCGCTTGCAAGTGGTGCTGATGATGCCTTTTTTTATAATCTAGAGCACCATGTCACTGAAACGACGATTGCGAATTTATTCGTTGTTCAACAAAATGCCATTGTTACACCAATGATTGCTAGCGGGGTACTCGGAGGAATTATTCGAAGTCGTATCCTTGGTTTGTGCCGAGATAAAGGGATTAGTTGTACTGAAATATCTTTAGACAATACTACGATGATTAAGGCGGATGCCGTGTTTGTTACAAACGCGTTACAAGGGATAAGGCTGGTAAAATCTATTGATGGACGATGTATGCCGATTCATCATCCCTTAATAACGTTGTTACGTCGTTTGCTGGCTAAGGATAAAGAGCGCTGGGATTAAGGTCTGACTAGATGGCGTC
>CAXNER010000060.1:0-6359 GCA_964201315.1 Legionellaceae bacterium | reverse complement strand
ACGACTATATAAGTTTAATAATGACAATGATCCGCTAAAAAATCAAATCAACAAGAACAAATGAGAGTACATCAAACTCTCATTTCTGAAAAGTCTATGTTATGCTAACTTCATATAACTTTATGGAATAAGTAATGCGTTCTTTGACTCGTTTGTTAGCCGCTATTGCTGTATTAATGATTGGCATGTCTAGTCAAGCTGCCTATAGTGCCTGTCCTGACTGTTGCAGTAAGATGGGTGGAATTCAATATTGCGACTCCTCTGCCGGTCGTTATGTGTGTAAGAACGGGTATTATTCGTCCTGTTATTGTACTCGTCATGCGGTAATGGACTTGCAACGCATTGAAGGCTGCTGTATTTGGCAAGGTGGCGTAATGCTGGTCGATAACGTAGGTTTAGTTATCTGCAACAATGGCGGAGTATCCGAACTCTGTAGCTTACAAACCCCCGTGCAAGCAGTTTCCATCTGGTAGATGTACGCCTTAACCACCACACTTGAATACCTAAGGAGTGAGCCCACTGCTTAGATTGATTTACTTTTCTGCTCACCAAGACATAACGCCATGAACAAAAGAAAGAAATAGCCTGATCCTGAGTAAAACAATAACGAATCTGACAAATTGCCTACCATAAAAGGTAATATCAATGCAAAAGCAACAGCCCGCATAGATTGCAAACGAAAGCTAGCCAAGAGTAAGCTTCCGAAGAAAAATAACAATAGTAGTACCCCCACGCTGCCGAATTCAGCAGCCACTAACCAATATTGGCTATGTGGTTCTAATAAAGTCCACCACCAGGATGGGACTGGCTTTTCTTCTCGAAAAGAATAAGTGAAACTCCCCGTTCCATTACCAATCCATGGATGCCTTTGGTACAAATTTTTTGCAAATTCATGAAACTGCATGCGGTGACCGATTGGGGTATTTTTATTCTCTTGATAGTGTTGCCAATTACTAAAAGCCGTCCCCACGCGCTCATGCATAACAGTGCTATTAAAATAACTAACGGTAACCAAAGACAAACCTAATAAAATAGCGAGAGCCGCTTTACGCCACGACAAGACTTGTACCATCAATAAAACCATCAACATTAGGTATACAACATATCCTGTTCGTCCTGAGCTAATAAATAATAACTGATAGCTAAATAAAACAAGCAGCGTGGCATAAATAACTCGAATTCTTCCTCGTTGACGAATAAAAAACAATGCGGACAAGTAGGCGGAAAATCCCATCATGTGACCTGCCATGATGTGGTTACGAAAAACAGTACCAGGATCTGGACCATTAAAGTGAAGAATGCCTAGGAACTTAAGTATTGAAAATAAACAGGTCAATCCCATTGCACCAAGAAAAGCATACATAGCTGTACGGCGCGCATTAGGATCACGAAAACCAACCACTAAAATGGGAAAATAAAGTAATTTAGTGTATTTTTCGAGAACCAATATTTTTTCATGATTACTCGCAGGGCTCCAGGAGCAAGCTAGCAGCGCCATAAAAAATAATAGTAGCGATGCTTGACACCACGGCTTATAAATAAGGTCCGCCAAATCCTGACGATAGGCTGGTGCAAATAATAGCAGGCCAAGAGCCAGTGGCATCAAAATACTTTTTGCAGAAGAACTCAGTGGTACAGCAAACAGTGTTGCCGCTAATAAAATAGGCACAAATGATTCTATTGGCCATCTATTCCTGGTTGCTTTTATAGTCGATATCACGGACTCACTCCTTGTTAGAATATTCAGACACAACTCCTGTAGCGCTATCGCAATAGAGCTGTTTAATACCCCGATAGAAAGTACCCTGTGCATTAAAAAATGCGAGTAGGAGTCCTTCCTTGCCATCTAAAAAACCGCGCTGTAAAAAATAGCAACGAAAAAACATCCAACCCGTACCGAGCATTGTTTTAAATAAAGTAGTATTTTCATTTGCACTTATACGTGTTTTTGCACTAAAAGAAGAATATCGATTAATTTTGTAGAGAGCATGGCTTACATCCCGAAAGGAATGATGCATTATAGGGTCCTTCAATTTTCCGATTTTAGCGCCTTTTGGCAAAATAATTTTTTCATGCACGATATCGTCACTGAACGAGGCTCCTTCGCGCTTAAACAGGCGGATATGCCGCTTGGGACTTGAGGAGTAACGCAATTGCTTATCATAAAAACACATCCGAATTGGAACTCGATAAGCGTCTGCTTCATCAGTTAACATTGCATGTATCAAAGCATATTTTAACGAGCTGTCGACTGATTCATCGGCATCAATATTCAACACCCAATCACCACTTGCGTAGGAAAGAGCTCGTTGCTTTTGCACACCATAACCTTGCCAATTACTGGGATCAGTAACATAAACCTTGCTGGTAAATTCTTTTGCTATTCGGACTGTACTATCACAACTTCCAGAGTCCAAAACGATAATTTCATCCGCCCACTGAATGGACTGAAGACAACGTCTTATGTTTGGCTCTTCATTTTTGGCAATTACTACAACACTTAACATTTGTTTTACCACAGGTCAGTATATGTACTGTAGTGGATTTTAACCAAATAACGAGAGAATTGTAAGGTCCCGTCCCAACTGAACATATTTTCCTACTAATGGCAATTTAACAGACCCCTTCACGGTGATCTTGACTATCAAAGTGAAGCTTACCATCTATCATGTTCAACGTGACGTGCCCCCCGTTAGCTAACTTACCAAACAGCAACTCCTCAGCCAATGGTTTTTTAATGTTTTCCTGGATTAATCGGGCCATCGGGCGTGCGCCCATAGCCTTATCATAACCATGTTCAATCAACCATTCACGAGCAGCTTTTTCAACCTTTAACGTAACCCCTTTATTGAGCAACTGCTCCTCCAGTTCCATAATAAATTTGTCAACAACAAGCCCTATTGTAAGCTCGTCTAATGATTTAAAGTTGATAATTCCATCCAATCTGTTTCTAAACTCAGGGCTAAACAGACGCTTAATAACATCCAAT
Source organism: Legionellaceae bacterium (assembly GCA_964201315.1). Lineage (GTDB taxonomy): Bacteria > Pseudomonadota > Gammaproteobacteria > Legionellales > Legionellaceae > CAXNER01. Next base: position 3,370 of record CAXNER010000060.1, on the reverse strand, counting down.
CCATCATTAGTATTATCTTGCAATGAAAAACCTATAGAATTACGACTGATTTCGCTTGCGCCCGCATTGCTCGTCATTACTAAAATAACGTGACGAAAATCGGCCTGTCTGCCATTGGTATCCGTCAATGTACCATGATCCATAATTTGTAAAAGAAGGTTATACACATCGGGATGCGCCTTCTCAATCTCATCTAACAAAACAACAGAATGGGGATTTTTAGTAACGGCCTCTGTGAGCAAACCACCTTGGTCATAACCAACGTACCCTGGAGGTGCACCAATTAACCGAGAGACGGTATGTTTTTCCATGTATTCAGACATATCAAAGCGCAGTAATTCAATGCCCAAAACACTTGCCAATTGCCTGGTAACTTCTGTTTTACCAACCCCTGTTGGACCTGCAAAGAGAAAGCATCCAACTGGCTTTTCAGGCTCGCGCAAGCCAGAACGACCAAGTTTAATGGCTGAAGCCAGCGCCGTAATTGCTTCATCTTGTCCGTATACCAGTAATTTAAGATCACGCTCGAGATTCCGCAATGTATCCTTATCACGAGCAGATACCTTTTTAACAGGAATTCTTGCGATCTTAGCGACTACATTCTCAATTTCAGTCACACTGATGATTTTTTTTCGTTTATTGGAGGTTAACAAATTTTGATAAGCGCCTGCCTCATCAACAACATCAATGGCTTTATCTGGCAAAAATCGATCATTAATATACTTAGCAGACAATTCAGCAGCGGCTTTTAGTGATGGAATTGAAAATTTAACACCATGATGGGCTTCAAGACGACCTTTCAAACCTTTAAGAATTTCAAACGTTTCTTCAACGCTTGGCTCTGTGATATCAATTTTTTGAAAGCGTCTTGCAAGAGCGCGGTCTTTTTCAAAAATACCCCGATACTCTTGATAAGTGGTTGAACCAATACACTTCAGCTCACCATTTGCGAGTAACGGTTTTATAAGATTAGACGCATCCATCACACCACCTGACGCGGCGCCTGCGCCAATAATGGTGTGAATTTCATCAATAAACAATATTCCACCATCTTGTTCACCTAGCTGCTTCAAAACGGCTTTTAAGCGTTTTTCAAAATCACCACGGTATTTTGTACCAGCGAGTAAGGCACCTAAATCAAGTGAATACACTACACATTTCTTAATTGCATCGGGAACCTCTCCATCGACTATGCGCCTGGCTAAGCCCTCTGCAATTGCAGTTTTTCCAACACCTGCTTCACCAACAAGCAATGGATTGTTTTTTCGACGACGGCATAACACTTGCACCGTACGCTGAATTTCCTCATTTCGACCTATAAGAGGGTCGATCTTACCAAGCCTTGCCCGCTTGTTAAGATTCATGCAATAACTTTCCAAAGGCGATTCATTACCTTCATTCCCCATCATGTCTTCATCCATGGATGAATTCATGCCATCATTCATATCATTGTTTTGATATTTGGACACGCCATGGGAAATGTAGTTTATAACATCCAATCTTGTGATATTTTCACGGCGTAAAAAATAAACAGCCTGGCTTTCCTGCTCACTAAAGATAGCCGCGAGAACATTCGCACCACTTACTTCTGTTTTTCCTGCAGACTGTACGTGAAATACGGCACGTTGCAATACGCGTTGAAAGCCAAGTGTTGGTTGAGTTTCACGATCCAACTCATCTTCTGGAATTTTGGGTGTTGTCTCATCAATAAACTCAATTAAATCACGTCTTAATGAATCAATATTTGCATCGCACGCCTGCAAAACATTGCCTGCAGCCGGATTATCGAGCAGCGACAATAATAAATGTTCAACGGTCATGAATTCATGACGCTTTTCTTTCGCTTCCTTAAATGCCAAATTTAAGGTGAATTCAAGTTCTTTATTTAACATGATCGTTGCTCCCGTCGAGAAAAATCCCGTCAATCCGGCTCCATGCTACACAGCAATGGATGTTGGTTAATCCTGGCATACTCATTAACTAAGACAACTTTGGTCTCTGCTATATCATGTGTAAACACACCACACACACCACGTCCTTGAAAATGAACCTGAAGCATCACCTGCGTAGCAACTTCTACACTTAGATGAAAAAAATGCCTCAGTACCTCTACAACAAAATCCATAGGCGTATAATCATCATTCTGCAAAACCACTCTATATTTTCTTGGCTCTTTGAGCGCCGGCAACGCCTCTGCTTTGGCTGTCTTGCGCTCCACAATTTCTACTACAAATTGCCCGCTCATTACATTACCCTTATTACTAATTTTATAGACTTACATCGAACGTTTGGCCAGTAAAAATGGACTTATATTCATTTAAAATCCATGGTTGTGATTTTCAACAACACTTTGACCAGTATACATTCATGAAAAGTTTGCAATTAACACCCCACATCGCCGCATCTGGTACCTTTTCCTGGTGGTTTAGAAAAGGTACCTGAAACCTAATTACTACTATAATTTATCCATTACATATGTTTAATTATAGCCTCTGCAAAACCAGAGCAACTTACACAGGTTGCGTGCTCCATTAAACGCTCAAAATCATATGTAACTGTTTTAGCTTCAATAGCGCCTTCAACCCCTTTGATAATGTTATCGGCAGCTTCAGACCAACCTAAATAGCGAAGCATCATTTCAGCCGATAATATTAACGAACCAGGATTAACTTTGTCTTGCCCTGCATATTTTGGAGCCGTTCCATGGGTTGCCTCAAACACAGCAACGTTGTCTCCAATGTTGGCGCCTGGCGCTATACCGATACCACCCACTTGAGCTGCTAAAGCATCAGAAATGTAATCCCCATTTAGATTAAGTGTGGCTATGACACTGTACTCTTCAGGACGTAACAGAATTTGTTGCAAAAATGCATCTGCAATAACGTCTTTAACAATAATAGGCTTGCCTGTATTAGGATTGGTAAGTTGCATCCAGGGTCCACCTTGATAATCTTTTGCGCCATAGCAATCACGAGCCACTTGATAACCCCAATCCTTAAAAGCACCCTCAGTGTATTTCATAATATTACCTTTATGAACCAAGGTAACAGAATCACGTTGATTATCAATAGCATATTGAATTGCTGCTTTAACTAAGCGTGTTGTTCCTTCTCTTGATACAGGTTTAATACCAATGCCACAATGCTCAGGAAAACGAATTTTTTTAACACCCATGTCGTTCAATAAAAATTGGATGATTTTTTGTGCTTCGGGTGTATCTGCCTGCCATTCGATCCCGGCATAAATATCTTCTGAGTTTTCGCGGAAAATGACCATGTCCGTCTTCCAAGGCTCTTTAACTGGACTTGGAGTACCCGTAAAATAACGGATTGGGCGTAAACACGTAAAGAGATCTAGTTCTTGACGAATT
>CAXNER010000059.1:0-6418 GCA_964201315.1 Legionellaceae bacterium | reverse complement strand
CTACAAATCGCCGCACAAATTAATTCCAATTGAGTTATCACATCGGAGAAAGCTCGCCTCCAGATAGCTAAATAATAGGTTTTTGGAAAAACATACAATCCTGCCAATATTACGCCTGAAGCCGCCATTGTTTCTAAAAAATGGTTTAAAGCAATATAAAAATTACTGTCAGTACCCACATAAATTAAAGAATAACTTGCCAACCCTAAAATTATAGGAACAACAGCAAGCATATTCTTGAGTTTATGAATAAAAATTGTATAAATGGCTGCTGAATAGAAAAAAACAAAAAAAACAAAAAATGTTTTGTAAACTGAAAATACGCCAAATAAAAATATAGATATGCTGCTACCCAAAAGACTAAAAATCAAAAACAGGTACTTCTCTTTTATCGTATTGCCAATTATTTCTGCATTTAAACAATTTATTGGCACAAAAAAATAGTAAAAATAAGGATTTTTTATAGAAGAACATAACTCGACCACTAACATCAGTTCTAACAAAAACAGAGCTTTGAACCCATTGGTCCAATGTATGCCGTATTTATCATAAGCAACTAACTTATCTTTTAGTTGAGATATAAACATAAGCACTCGCCCCGGGATTTAGCGGATAATTAGGGTCCTCGTCCAATATTTTAATTTGTATTGGAAAACGTTGGGGCAACAACAGCCATTCATTTTCGTTGGAAACAAGTTGGATTTGACTTTTTGAGGCAGTCTTTTGGCGCTCCGCCGCCCATAGAGAATTTACAACCACACCATGAAATATTTTATCAAAGTAGTACATCCTTAAAATAATATACACCTTGTCACCTACACGAACATAGCGTAAATCAGTTTCATTAAAATTGGCCTGAATGTAGTAACTTGAAGTATCAATAAATGAAAAAACCGGCTGATGAATTTTAATAGGCGTATTGAGCGCTATATACATATTATCTATAACACCATCACCAGGCGCTCTGACTACAGTAAGATCAAGATTAACTTTAGCATTACCCTTCTTGGCCTTAAGGCTAGCAATTGTGTGTTTTTGACGTTCAATTTCTGCTAGTAAAACGTCTACTTCTTGACGCAATGAATTGCGTTTATTAGTCAAAGTAGAAACATCATAAGACAATTTTTTAATATCAAGAACCGACACCGCTTCAACAACCGATTTATTATTTTTAAGTGCCAGTTCATACTGAACCTTACCAAGCTCAGCATCCGTTGCTTTTATTAGTGCCTTCGTTTTATCAATTTGCTTTTCATACACCAGAATCTGCTTTATTCCTTCGTGATAATTAGCCAGTGCTTGTTGGTATGCAAGCCGGTAGGGTACCTGGTATACCGTGAAGATAGGCTGGTTTTTTTTCACCCGTTGCCCGTTCTTAACATAGATTTTTGTAATAAAGCCAGATACATCTGCCGCTACTGGAGTAACATTGGTCACCACAAATGCATTATCTGTGAATGGAAGTAAATAGGAAAACAAATGAAAAATTCCAATGATAAGTGCCAAACTCAAAACAATAATTGGCAAGTTAATATTATTTTTTAAGAAATAATAAAATTTTGGCATCTGATGGCCAAAAAAATACCGCAATTTTCTAGTTGATGTCTTGTACAATAGCGTCTAATCCTGTTTAACGGTTTATCTTATGGCTCACTTTGGTACAGCGCTTTTAAATCATCAAAAGCCTTACCTCTTTTTTAGCCCATCATTTGCTTTTTGGTTTTCGGATAAATTCGGACTTATTATTTTTGCACTCATATAAACGACTTTTCATATCCTCTGGAAGATAACCCCACTGCAACTCATCTGCCAAAAGAGCTTGAGAATCTTTATAGCCAATTTCTATCCGCTTATCAATAATCATCCGTCCAAAGTTGTAATCCTTTGATGCCGCTTTAACAAATCTTGCACTATAATTCACACGGACTAACGTACAATGATGAGGGGTTCCAATATCCAAAAGATCGGCATGCTTCTTTCGTTGATCCTCTGTCAAAATTTTGCTGACCTCCAACATAGCGTTTCTCATTTTTTGCCGCAATAGATAGTTTAAAATAGTACGGTGCGCATGAGTGCTGTATGAAATATCTTTTGCATGCTCCATAACTTCATACATTGATGTTGGCGTCATTGGTTTACCACCAAAACAATCAATTAAAAAACACAGTGTGTTTTCAGGTGGTATTGCTTCTAAAATAACTTCCAGTGGCGTATTAGAATGCACGCCCCCATCCCAATAAGGCTCCCCATCCACGTTAACCGCAGGAAAACCCGGCGGAAGAGCCGCACTTGCCATGACATGCTCTGGCTTGATGAGGTAATGAATATTATTGAAATAAATCAAATGTCCGGTATTAACGTGAGCTGCTCCAAGACTTAAACGAATAGGAGATGCGTTAAGTAAGTCAAAATCGACCAATTCAAGGAGTGTGTCTCTGAGCGGAGACGTGTCATAGTAACTAAGCAGCGTTGGATCGCTAGGCACAAAAGCGGCCCCTGCGCCCCACCGAGGGAAGAAAAAATCAGGTTGCCCAAACATTAAAGCCGATGCCGCACACAGCTCATTGTAAAGGTCTATTGTGGCTGGTGACTCCCCTAGAAAATCAAAAGCCCGCGGTGGAGAAATCTTATGCCAAAACTGTGCCAATTTTTCAGCACGCTGTTCTGGATGGTTACCCACAATGATTGCTGCCTGAATAGCACCAATCGATGTCGCTGCAATCCAATCGGGTTCATAACCAGCCTCTAACAATCCCTTAACGACACCAAATTGATAAGCACCTAATGCTCCACCACCTTGTAAAACATAAGCAACACGAGGAAAACGGCCTTGGATTTTGGGCGGTTGATTTTCAAAACGATTTGCCAACGGGTTATCACCGTGGGAAGTGCCGGGCCCTACCTGCTTTCTTTTGTACTCCATAAAGCGTCCTTTCAATCCAAAATGCCTCATCCTATAGAAACACGTCGTTTCAAATCCTGTGCTGCGCGCGTGTATCTGACTTTCCCTCGCTCTACTAAGGTATCACTTGATTGCATCACTTTGAAAGACCTTTTGAAACGCATTAACGAATATGAATTGGATTGCATCCTATTCATAATACTTACCAATAAAATTAACAACACTTCTCTATTTTCAGATACCATGATATTCGTAAAAATAACTGTGCGTTTTAAACGATTTTTGTAAGAGATGTACCCATGAGATAAGGATATCTAGAATGAAAAAACCCTTTCGCTTTACAATCGGTTGCGTCATAGGAACAAGGCCTGAATTGATTAAAATGGCGCCCGTTTTTTTTCAACTACAAAAGTGCTCTTGGGCTAATGCTATATTGATCAACACGGCTCAACACAGGGAAATGCTTGATACGATGTTAAATGTTTTTAATTTAAAAACGCACTATGATTTAAATGTTATGAAAACCAACCAATCGCTGGGAGACCTCACAGGAAATTTGTGCAATACACTCGATGCATTAGTTAAAGCGCATCATTTTGATATCCTTCTCGCCGCGGGTGATACAACCACTGTATTTGTTTCATCCCTCATTGCCTTTTACAATCAGAGGGGATACCTTTTGGCCATATTGAAGCAGGCTTAAGAACTTACAATTTAAAAGAGCCCTTCCCAGAAGAAATCAACCGTGTACTCACAGCGCCACTAGCAACCTGGCATTTTGCGCCCACAGCACTAGAAAAAGACAACCTTCTTCGTGAAAACATTTCTTCTTCTAAAATTATTGTTACCGGCAATCCTGTAATTGATGCCCTGTACTGGGTCTTAAAAAAGAAACCTGAAAAAAAATTACAACAATTATCAAATGTAATTGTTGTAACTGCACATCGCCGAGAAAATGTTGGGATGAATTTAAAAAATATCTGTTCAGCTATTATTGAACTTACTAGACGATTTGATCATATCAATTTTGTTTTTCCTATTCATCCGAACCCTAATATACAAAAAGATATTAATTCGATGCTAGTGAATAAACCACGCATTCACCTTTTGCCCCCCCTAAAATACGATGAATTTGCACACTTAATGCAACATTGCTTATTCGTGTTAACCGATTCAGGTGGAATCCAAGAAGAAGCACCAGCCCTTGGTAAACCTGTGTTGGTTTTAAGAAACACAACCGAACGACCGGCTATCATTACTGAAGGGCTTGGGTTATTGGTAGGGACAGAAAAAAACAATATTATTTATACCGTTAGTCAATTGCTCACCGATAAAAAGATGTACTCAGATATGGCGAAAGGTAGTTCACCCTATGGCGATGGCAACGCTGCCATAAGAATTATTGAACCATTAAAAGATTACTTACTGGTAAAATCCCCAACAACCTAACGACTAGAGTTACGTTGTTGGGGATTTATCTAACATGGCAGTAACTTCTTCGGCGCTTACGGCCTGCGAAAAATAGGGGCCTTGTCCATACAAACAGCCAAGCTGTTTTAATTTTTTCACCATTGGTTCATCGATGATACCATCAGCAAACACCACTAAATTCATGGCATCTGCCAACTTAATAACGGCTCGAACAACACTCAGTTGTTTTTCATTATCAAGCATATTTCCAATGATTGATTTATCAATTTTTATTTCGCTGATAGGGAAATTAGTAAGGTACACAAAGGATGAATAACCACTGCAAAAATCACTAATAACTAATTTTATGCCTAACTCTGCCAATTGTTTAAGAACAACCATTGAACCGCTTTGGTCACTTAAACAAGCTTTTTCTGTCAACTCCATCTTCAAATACTCAGGAGCAATATTGTGAGTTTTTAGCAATCCAGCAACCAAGGCAGGAAGCTCCACGTCTGTCGCGTCAAATATACTTACAGTCATGTAAATTTTGTGGTTTGCTTGATGCCATAGCGCTAGCTGTTTTATTGCATTTTTCGCCATGAGAAAAGTTAGTTTATTTAATAAAACAGTACCTTCAACAAGTGGCAATAGTTTATCTGCATTCATTACCCCATGTGTGGGATCATCAAATTGCAGTTGAGCATCCATACCAACTATAGCGCCTTTTTTTAACTCCAAAAAAGGTTGATAGATAATAACAACATCTTCATTATCTATTGCATTACTTAACTCCGTTATCATCATGCGTCTTACGTTCACTTCCTTATCCATACCAGCGTGGTATATAGCAAAAGCCTGACCTTGCTCCTCGGCATGAAATAAACTAGCTCCCGCACGTTGCAGTAAAATTGAATCATCAGCACCATGCGGTGGATAAAGTGCAACCCCTGCTGTAGTTTTAATCGTTATACTATGGCCGTCTATCATTAGATTCATGGCCGTAGAATCCAATATTTTGGCTAATAATTTGTCGAAATGATGGTATTGTCTTAATCTAGGGATGAGAAGTGCAAACTCAGCGCCTTGCAACCGCGCCACCATGTTCATGCCCATATAAGCCTGAAGAAGAAAAGGTTCTAACAATATGGTTTTCAAACGTTCCGCAAATTGAATTAATAAACTATTGGCGTTAAAACTACCGTATTTTTGATTTATCTCTTTAAAAGAGCGAATGTGCAATAAAATAACAGCAAGCTCCTCTCCTGCGTTTATTTGTTTAATTCCTTGATTTATTCGTTGAGTTAACAAACGTTGATTCGGTAAGTTAGTGAGGTGATCGTGGTGCGTTTCATAGTGGAGTTTTAATTCTAGATCACTGCTCTTATCCCTTAATTCTTTGGTTTTATCGTCAAGCATTGACTCCATGGTGTTCGCTAGCTCATAACAAAAAGATTGTCCCCAGTAAGCAAACATAAATGGCGTTAAATCTAGTGCCCATAATGCTGGATTTGTTCTTTGTGCAACAATTACACCGGGAAAATCAATAAATCCGGTCAATTGATAGGAGACAAGTATCGATGCAATAATGATACTTCCAAGTGAAATAACTAAACCAAGGATTGCATATTTATTAACATGGCCTTTTAACACTGAAGACCTTATCGCAAGATGTTTTTTAATGCTCATGTGCTGGGCTACTTTAAGAGTTGTGTACACATGTAATCGGCATAGCTACTCGAAACTTTAGGCTCTAATTATAAAACGTTAAGGAATAAAAAAAGAGCCATAGCTCACTGATGGGCTGTGTGGCTTTTTGTTACGAAGCTGCACACAGTTAAATCAACGACCACTGGCTCATTGGGAACTAAATTAAAATCACATAAGAGGACTCAACCGAAATTTATCCTCTTAGACGTTGTTATACTACTTCAACTTCTTCAGCTTGTGGGCCTTTTTGTCCTTGTCCTGCCTTGAACATCACAGCAGCACCTTCTTGAAGCGTTTTAAAACCACCGCCCTGAATAGCACTGAAATGAACAAAATAGTCTTTACCATTGCTTTCAATGAAACCAAAACCTTTGCCCTCATTAAACCATTTAACTG
>CAXNER010000058.1:0-6454 GCA_964201315.1 Legionellaceae bacterium | reverse complement strand
TTTTAAGGCGCGGATAAAGTCTGCTTCACTCCAGTTACCAATACCGGTTTTTTTGTCAGGTGTTATGTTAGGGCTGTAAAATGTGCCAAAAGGTGTTGCTATCGGCAAGCCGCCAGCGAAGGCAGGGGTGCCACCCTTAACGTTCGTATGGCAGGCAATACAATCGCCAATTTTGGCTAAATATTCGCCGCGCGCTCTTATTTGTTCTTGAGGGCCACTGGCTTGAGTCGACACAGGATAGGTGGGGTAATACCCATCTAATAGTGGTTCAATTTTCTTATGGTTTGTATTGGCTGCGTGTAGTGATGTGCAGAACGTCAATAGTACTGCTAAAACATACGAAGTAACTGCATTGTATTTTGACAAAGAGCCCACGCTCCCTCCTTAAACGAACTATTTTGGATAATCACTGGCAGGAAAAATAAAAAAAGCATTTTATACCCCGCGCTATGGCCTGTCGACAATTACTTTCGTAAAGCAATATTTGGGGTGGTTTAGCTTAAATTTAAGCAAATTTTAAGCAAATAGCTAGCTCTTTTAATCAAAACGGACTTGTGATTGGTTAAATAATTATTAGCTTGAGCGAGGGCTCTGTTTTAACTGCGTGCTATAAGCTTCTATTCCTCGAGCTGACATATTTAAAGTACGCTGCTATGATGCGCGTCTCACTCACATTTTCAAGGAAATTTTATGGTGTGGAAAGCAGCAATAAATTTGGTGCACTTGCAGCAAAATAATCGCCAAACGGCAACGATAGATGGACATAAAATATTATTTATTTGGCATGATGAACAAGTGCACGCAGTCCAAGCTCAGTGCCCACATATGAAGTTCCCTCTTGCCAAAGGAAAGGTAACTGACGATTGTACGCTAGTTTGCCCCCTTCATAAGAGTGCATTTGATTTAAAAACAGGGGCTGTTAAGTGTTGGACTCCTTGGCCGCCAGTCGTTGGTGCTCTGTTAGGTAAGCTTTCAAAGCCAAAAGAATTGCGAATTTATCCTACACGTGTTGATAATGGTGAAATTTTTGTCGAGCTTGTTTAGGATTTATTGAGTAAAAATAGAAAGGGCCAATCAGTGTGTCGCCAATTGGCCCAGTGGAATGACACATAGCAAGTCCAACCTCGCGGATGAAATATCGCATAAGTTGTGCATGGTTGTCAACATTTAGTCGTTCCGTTTTGATGCTGGTTGTCGCTAGGTGGTGGTTTGCGTTAAACTTCCCGGCTTCTAGTTTCTTAATTTATAGGACTTACGCAAAACCTAGATTGAGGATGTATTTTTCAAACCGTTGAAAGCCGAAAACAGGTATAAAATGCCTTCTAATGCTATTGCGAGCTTTCGTTGGTTTGAAAAATACATCCGCAATCTAGGTTTTGCGTAAGTCCTAATTTACTGTGAAGGGCTTTATGTTCTACGGTGACAACGTACAAGATACCCGGCAACTTTTTTTTTCAAGTTGGAGCAAGTATTTACAAAACCAATCGCTTTTACCGTTAGAGAAACAAATTGTTGATGTGATTGCTATTCACCCAGAGTATCAAGCCTTGCTTGGATCAAAAAATGCTATGCATGAGAAGGCTTATTTTCCTGAGTTAGGGCAGACCAACCCTTTTTTGCACATGGGCCTCCATTTGGCTATTCGTGATCAGGTGTCCATAGATAGACCCGCAGGGATAACGAATATTTTTCATAAATTGATAGATAAATACAAGGACAGAGCCGCCGTAGAGCATATGCTCATGGATCATTTTGCAGAATGTTTATGGCAGGCGCAACGAAACCATTCCTTACCAGCGGAGGCTAGCTACCTTCTTGCTTGTCGCCAGTTAATTTCTCCAGATTAAGAGCTCTTGACGATTGCCATTTTAAATTATAAAACTAGTACGTTGTACTGGCTTATCTTTGCTATAGAATCAATGGAGAAACCATGAAAAAAGTCATTATTTTACTGGGGTTATTGTTCGGTGCGTCAATCTTTGCTCATGCCGGAACCACACAAAGTGTCCCTTTACCAGCGCTTGGTGATACTCAAGGTAGTACGGCTGTAAATGGTACGGAAAATACAGCCCAGCCTCCAACAACAGATCAATCATCTCCAGCAAACGCCGGTGCTGAGAAGGTAGGAACAGGCAGTGGTGATGATATTGATACTGTAAATGAAGCAGATCCCGCAAATGATAAAGATCCAGAAGCGAGTGATGATACTGATACGGATAGTAAAAATACGCCTTCAAATAAATCCCAATCATCTTCATAAAATATATTTTGATTGGGTATAATCTTTATAATCGGGTAATATAGCCAGTTCATTCAATAAAATAACAGTATGCAATGGCTGATCAGGAAAACACGACTCATTTTGGTTTTCAATCCGTAGCGTGGGATGAGAAAGAAAAGAAGGTTGGTGACGTCTTTCATTCCGTGGCAAAAAACTACGATCTCATGAATGACCTAATGTCTTTCGGTGTCCATCGTCTATGGAAAATTTTTGCTATTGAGTCAAGCCGCGTGCGGCCTGGACAAGTGGTGCTCGATCTTGCTGGGGGTAGTGGTGATCTAACGCGCAAGTTATGTCAAAAGGTGGGGCAGACTGGGCACGTGGTGCTTGCTGATATTAATGATGCTATGTTGGCCGTTGGACGTGATCGTCTTCTTGATGAAGGATTGCAGAGTAATGTCACCTTTGTTCAAGCAAACGCACAATGCCTGCCTTTTGCGGACAGCAGTTTTCATTGCGTCACGATGGCGTTTGGTTTGCGTAATGTTACCGATAAAGCGGCGGCGCTGGCGTCTATGTTTAGGGTTTGTAAACCTGGTGGAAAGCTCATGGTCCTTGAATTTTCTACACCAATTTTACCTGGTTTAAAGCCAGCTTATGACTGGTATTCATTTAATATTCTACCAAAAGTAGGCCACTTATTTGCGCAGGATGAAGCAAGCTATCAATATTTAGCTGAATCCATTCGTATGCATCCTTCCCAAGAAGAATTAAAATCAATGATCGAACAAGCTGGATTTGAAGATTGTCATTACCATAATTTAAGTGGTGGTATTGTTGCATTGCACACCGCCTATAAATACTGAGAACCCTATGATCAAAAAATACTCGTTAACGGTTTTGCAAAAAGCGATTAACCATGCCTTGGCACTTGACGAGACGATGCCTGTTAAAATTAAAGCGCTGGATGGCAAGGCGTTGGAAATCATCGTAAGTCCGCTAAATGTAAGTTTTTTTATACGTTTTGCAGAGGGTCAATTGCATTTGCTTGATGAACTCGAGGGTGTTGCTGATGCCATTATTCAGAGCAGCCCGCTTGGTTTAATTCGCTTAAGTTTATTGCCAGCGTCAAAAGTACGGTCATTGTTTAATGATAAAATTAAAATTACCGGTGATGTTGAATTAGGGCAACAGGTAAAAAAAATATTTGATGAAATAGACATTGATTGGGAAGGGCATTTAGCCCAATTTACAGGTGATGTTGTGGCCTACCAAGTTGGTTCACTTTTTCGTCAAGGATTAGCCTTTAAGCGCCGTATTAGTGAATCCATGCGCCTTAATGTAACGGAGTATTTGCAAGAGGAGTTGCGAGCTTTTCCACCGAAAGAAGAAGTTAAGGATTTTTTCAGTGATATAGATGAGCTATCGTTATGTGTTGAGCGACTATCCGCGCGGGTCAGTCAACTGTTAGCGAGCACACCATCATGAGGCACTTTAAACAGTTACTGCGTCTGTTACAAATTAATAATATATTAGCTAGGAATGGCCTTGACCAACTCATTGTTTCTCTTCGACTTTTCGCACCATTTCGTTTCGTTGTCTATTTAAATCCTTGGAATTGGTTTCGCCGAGAGCGCTTAACGCGTGGAGAGGCGCTTAGAAAGACGCTCGAAGAACTAGGGCCTATTTTTATCAAATTTGGACAAGCGCTTTCCACGCGTCCTGATATTTTGCCTGATGATATTGCGATGGAGTTGTGTAAATTACAAGACCAAGTCCCCCCTTTCCCTAGCGATAAGGCGTTAGCTATTGTTGAAGCCGCGTTTGGACTCCCTGCTCTTGAGGTTTTTGCTTCTTTTGATTCACAAGTATTAGCTTCCGCATCCATTGCGCAAGTTCATGCGGCCACGTTGAAAAGTGGCGAGGATGTTGTGGTGAAAATTCTACGGCCAAATATTCGAAAAATGATTGAGCAGGATTTAGCTATTTTGAAAACAATAGCAGGCCTCGCTGACCGCTATTGGGCGCCGAGCAAGCGTTTAAAACCATTAGAGATTGTGCGTGAGTTTGAGCATAATCTCTATGATGAGCTTGATTTGCAGCGAGAGGCTGCGAATGGTGGTCAATTGCGACGAAACTTTAGTGGTTCGCCCTTGTTATATATTCCAGAAATATATTGGGATTATGTCCGGGACAATGTAATGGTCATGGAGCGTATTTATGGCATTCCTGTTTCTGACGTGACTCGGCTTAAAGAGCATGGCATTAACATAAAAAAATTGGCAGAGAGGGGATTGGAAATTTTTTTCACGCAGGTTTTTCGTGATTGTTTTTTTCACGCAGACATGCACCCGGGTAATATTTTTGTATCACTCTTACACCCCGAAGATCCACAATACATTTGTATCGACTTTGGGATCATTGGCACACTCAATGACACTGATAAGCGTTATCTTGCTGAAAACCTTCTTGCATTTTTTAATAGGGATTACCGGCGAGTCGCGCAGCTTCATGTTGAGTCTGGTTGGGTTTCACGAACAACGCGGGTTGAAGAATTTGAAAGCGCGATTCGTACTGTGTGTGAACCTATCTTTGAAAAACCATTAAAAGATATTTCATTTGCCCTGCTTGTTTTAAAATTATTTCAAGTTGCTCGCCGTTTTCACATGGAAGTACAGCCACAGTTGGTTCTGTTGCAAAAAACATTGCTGGCTGTTGAGGGACTTGGACGACAGCTTTACCCTGATCTTGATCTATGGGCTACAGGCAAACCGTTTCTAGAAAAGTGGGTGCGTGAACAGCTAGGACCCAAAGCCTTTATGAGGCATTTGCGCGATAATATTCCTTTTTTAATAGAGCAATTACCTTACATGCCTCGGTTACTAAATGAAGTTTTATTGCTGACAAAGGAACAGAAAATATTATCTAAAGACAAGCGTGAAGAACACTGTATGCCATTTTTAATACATGGGTATTGGTATGAGGGGCTGGGAGCAGGTGTGTTTTTTGTCATGCTTGTTTTTAGTGGTGTGAGCTACCTCAATTTGGTGGATAATTATAAATTGGCTATCATATCCTTGGGTACTGCAATCGTTGGCGCACTTTTCGCGTTTATAAACCGTACCAAGGGGTATACCCCTCGGGCGTGAAGCTACTGGATTTATGCCTGAGGGCTATAGATCTCAACTAGGAGTTAATATGGGAATAAGTGGCATCAGTCCATTATCATTATTGTTAATTTTATTGATTGTCGTTGCCTTGTTTGGCACCAATAAAATAAAAAATATTGGATCGGATCTAGGGCATGCTATTAAAAATTTTAGACGTGCTTTAAATGAAGATGATGATAAGACATCATGAGTCTTGGTGAGCTATTGCTGACGTTGATAGTGGCCTTGTTCGTGTTTGGCCCCAAAAAATTACCTATGGTGGCGTATCATTTGGGTAAATTGATTCGTTATTGTAACCACTATAAGCAACAAGCGATAACGTTTTGGCAGCAACAACTCAATGAACAGCAATTACAAGAAAACATTAGCAAGGCTTTGAAGGCCGATAGCGATTATGTGTCAGAGGTGCATGCCTCACCGAAATCCTTTGGAAATAACTCCAAAAGTGTAAATTAAGCGTAATTATCAATAAATAAAGATACTCATTCATTGTAATTGTGATATTTTTACACTAAATGAAATTTATAAGTGCACTTCAAGGTTGTATAAAGTATTGATCAGGTAATTGTCACTAGTGATTTGAGGAAAATACCATGAAAATGATTGATGAAAAGGCTAAACGAGACGCAGACGATGCAAGAGATCTGGCGCTTTCTAAGGAAGCAGACTTGAAAAAACTGCTCGCAACTCGTTCAACACCGGCTAAAAAAAGGCATGCAGAAGCGGAAGAAAAAACCAAAGTGAAATGGGTTCTAACTCCAAATCAAAAAAAGGCCTCTTCAGGCGATTTGATTACAGACTACAAGAAAAATTTTGGCCGTGATCCCGATGAAAATGGTGCCTTGGTCTTTGCCTCTCGCGATGAGGCTATTCAGTTTTTTGATGACCAAGCGCAATTAGGGCGTGAATTTTTTTGTTCAGAAATTCGAAATGGAAAAGAGACTGGCTTTCATGTGTTTTCTTGTGGGAGTGGGCAATTATACAAAGGAACTCTTTTAGAGATTAGAGATCAACTTACTGAGGCTTTTAGTAAAGACTCAGGTAATGAGAAGCTTGCTGCAGG
>CAXNER010000057.1:0-6479 GCA_964201315.1 Legionellaceae bacterium | reverse complement strand
TGCAGTGACATTATGCTCACCCTATGCCGTAGATGTCTGTAGCGGGATTGAATCAGCGGCAGGAATTAAAGACATAGAAAAAATGAATGAATTTGTGAATGTATTATGGGGGAGAGGATGAGCAAACAAGAGCTTCCAGATGAAAATGGCCATTTTGGTCCTTATGGCGGTAGGTTTGTGGCAGACACGCTGATTGGTGCGTTGCAAGAATTGCAACACGTGTATCAACGCTACCGAACAGATCCTGATTTTTTGAGTGAATTTGCATCTGAGTTACACGATTATGTTGGAAGGGCGACCCCACTTTATCATGCCGTGCGTTTAAGTGAGCAAATGGGTGGTGCTCAAATCCACTTAAAGCGAGAGGATTTAAACCACACTGGTGCTCATAAAATTAACAATACCGTGGGGCAAGCGCTGTTGGCTAAACGCATGGGGAAAACGCGGATCATTGCTGAAACGGGTGCTGGACAACATGGCGTTGCTTCAGCAACCGTTGCTGCAAAATTAGGATTAGAATGTGTGGTTTACATGGGTGCTGAAGACATTAAACGTCAGGCCACCAATGTGTATCGCATGAAATTGTTAGGCGCAAAAGTGGTGCCAGTGCTCGCTGGTTCAAAAACGCTAAAAGAT
Organism: Legionellaceae bacterium; assembly: GCA_964201315.1. Classification (GTDB taxonomy): domain Bacteria; phylum Pseudomonadota; class Gammaproteobacteria; order Legionellales; family Legionellaceae; genus CAXNER01. The sequence continues at coordinate 5,843 of CAXNER010000057.1, read as the reverse complement.
GCATTAAACGAGGCTATGCGTGATTGGGTAAGCAATATTGACAATACGTATTATATTATTGGGACTGCAGCAGGGCCTCATCCTTATCCACAAATGGTGCGTGATTTTCAATCCATTATTGGCCAAGAGGCACGTGCTCAAATCCTTGAAAAAACCGGTCGCTTACCTGACGCGTTAGTTGCATGTGTTGGCGGTGGTTCTAATGCCATCGGTTTATTCCATCCTTTTTTACAGGATAAAACGGTTGACATGTACGGTGTAGAGGCAGGAGGGCTTGGTGTTGAAACGGGCCAACATTCTGCCTCGTTATCCGCAGGTACTCCGGGGGTCTTGCACGGGAATCGGACGTATCTATTGTGTGATGATAATGGACAAATAACGGACACATACTCCGTTTCAGCCGGCCTTGATTACCCAGGGGTTGGACCTGAGCATGCTTATTTACAAGACAGTGGACGCGCTCAATACGTAGTAATTAATGACGATGAAGCATTGGCGGCATTTCGTACTTTATGCAGGATAGAGGGCATTATTCCTGCCCTTGAGTCTAGTCATGCTCTTGCTTATGCAATGAAATTAGCGAAAACCATGACAGCTGAGCAGCACATTATTGTGAATTTATCGGGCCGAGGGGATAAGGATATCCATACCGTAGCACATTTGGATGGTATCTCGATTGAATAAAGACGAATAGGTACATCATGAATCGAATAGATAAAACGCTTGCAGAACTGCATGTAAATGGTAAAAAAATGCTAAGCCCGTATATTACTGCCGGGGATCCAGAACCTAGACTAACAGTGGGTTTGATGCATGCTCTCGTCAAGGCAGGGGCAGACATTCTTGAAATTGGTATTCCCTTTTCTGATCCAATGGCGGAAGGGCCTGTTATTCAAGCGGCAATGGAGCGAGCACTCGTCCATGGCATCACTTGTGATGATGTGCTTAGAATGGTACAAGAATTTCGCACAAAAGACTCAAATACACCAGTGGTGTTAATGGGGTATTTAAATCCCATCGAACAATATGGTTATGAGCGATTTGCACGTACGGCGAGCCTTATGGGTATTGATGGCATGATTATCGTTGATCTACCGCCAGAAGAAAGCCATGATATCGCGCCTTTTTTCAAAGCAGCAGGGTTACACACTATTTATTTGTGCTCGCCAACCACCTCTGATGAGCGAATGGAGCTAATAAAAAAATACGCACATGGTTATCTTTATTATGTGTCGCTCAAGGGGGTGACGGGCTCCAACGCATTGGATCTTTTGTCCGTACAAGCGCAATACACACGACGAAAAACACAAACCGACCTGCCAATCATGGTTGGTTTTGGCATTAAAACACCAGAGATGGCAGCGAGTGTTGCCGATTTTGCTGATGGGGTTATTGTGGGTGCGGCACTGATTGAACAATTACAAAAAGCGTACCTTGAGAAAAAAGATGGCATTGAAAATAGCGTTGTGCTCATCAAAGACATGCGATGCGCTATGGATAAACAGAGGGCTACATCATGAGTGACAGCAGTGAAAAACGAGCACATTTTATCAGGCAATTGATTACTGAAGAGTTAGCAGCGGGCAAGCATCAGACGGTGATTACTCGTTTTCCACCAGAGCCAAATGGCTATTTACACATTGGCCATGCTAAATCAATTTGTTTGAATTTTGGTTTGGCAGAAGAATTTGGTGGGCGCTGTTATTTACGTTTTGATGATACCAATCCTATTAAAGAAGAAGATGAGTTTGTAAAGGCTATCATTGATGATGTGCGTTGGCTTGGGTTTGAGTGGTGTGCAATTACGCACTCTTCTGACTATTACCAGCAATTGTATGATTTTGCAGTGTATTTGATAAAACAGGGATTAGCCTATGTTGATAGCTTAAGCATGGATGAAATGCGCTCATACCGAGGCACGTTGCAGGAGCCTGGCCGAGATAGTCCTTATAGAGAGCGTACCACAGAAGAGAGTTTGGATTTATTTACCCGCATGAAAGCGGGTGAGTTTGCCGATGGGGAACATGTATTACGGGCTCGTATTGATATGCAATCGGGGAACATTAATATGCGTGACCCAGCGTTATATAGAATTCGCCACGTACCCCACCAACGCACAGGCAATGATTGGTGTATTTACCCAATGTATGATTACGCTCATCCACTGTCTGACGCGCTTGAAGAAATAACCCATTCGTTATGCACGCTAGAATTTCAAGATCACCGTCCTCTTTATGATTGGCTAATTGAAAATTTATCGCTGCATGCAAAACCAGTGCAAACCGAATTTGCACGCCTTAATTTGTCACACACGATTACCAGTAAACGTAAATTGCGGCAGTTGGTTGAAGAAAATGTGGTAAGCGGTTGGGATGACCCACGTCTACCTACATTAAGGGGCATGAGAGAGCGTGGTTATCCACCTGCAGCAATTCGACAGTTCTGTGAGGTAGTGGGTATTTCGCGAAGCGATTCTGTGATTGACATGTCTGTTTTTGAAGCCTGTGTACGTGAAGAGTTGAATAAAACCGCACGTCGAGCTTTATGTGTGTTTGATCCCTTGAGGGTTGTGATTGAAAATTATCCAGAAGACAAGGTTTTGGAGCTGAGCGCTCAATTTAATCCTCAAGACCCAAATTCTCTCTGCCGCGTATTGCCATTTAGTCGAGAAATTTATATCGAGCGGAGTGACTTTATGGAAGAACCAGCGAAAAAATATTTTCGTTTGTCTCCAGGGACTGAAGTTCGTTTACGGCACGCTTATGTCATTCGTTGTAATTCTGTAATTAAAAACGATAAAGGTGAAATTATAGAGCTTCGTTGCAGTTACGATGAAGCAACGCTTGGTAAAAACCCAGAAGATAGAAAAGTTAAGGGCGTGATTCATTGGGTGTCTGTGGCAGAAGCATTGCCTGTGACGGTTTATCAGTATGACAGGTTATTTACCGATGCAAACCCTGCGCGCGAAGATGATTTTTTACAGTTTTTGAATAAAGACTCAATGCGTGTGCACCAGGCATTTTGTGAGCCTGCCATGGTCGAACAACAATTAAGGGACGTGTTTCAATTTGAGCGTTTAGGTTATTACTGTGTGCATCAATTAGATGAAAACGGCCGAGTAAATGCCTTTCATCGGGTGGTTGATTTAAAAGACACATGGGGAAAGGATAATTAGCAGGTTTAGTTTTAAGGACTTGATATGTTGAATCTTTATAATTCAATGACACGTACAAAAGAGCGCTTTACACCGATTCGGCCTGGAAAGATAGGCATGTATGTGTGTGGTATCACTGTTTATGATCATTGCCACTTAGGGCATGCGCGCTCGATGGTTTCCTTTGATGTTATTGTTCGTTTTTTGCGCACACAAGGTTATGAGGTCACTTATGTGCGTAATATTACAGATATTGATGACAAAATTATTGTAAGAGCTGAAGAGCGTGGTGTAACAATTAATGAATTAACGACCCAGTACATCGACGCCATGGATGAAGACGCACGTGCATTAAATGTTCTTCCTCCCGATGTGGAACCGCGAGCGACGGGGCATATTGACGCTATAGTGCAATTGATTGAACGTCTAATTGAAAAAGAATTTGCTTATGTAAGCGATACTGGTGATGTTTGTTATCAAGTCGAGCGGTTCGATTCGTATGGGAAGTTGTCCCACAAAGATTTGGAAGGCTTGGTGTCAGGTGCGCGTGTTGAAGTAGTCAAAGAAAAGCGCTCACCGCTTGATTTTGTGTTGTGGAAAATGGCAAAGCCTGGTGAACCCAGTTGGTCTTCTCCTTGGGGCGAAGGCCGGCCAGGTTGGCATATTGAGTGTTCGGCGATGGCTATGGGTGAGCTCGGCGAGCAATTTGATATTCATGGTGGCGGGCTTGATTTGCAATTTCCTCACCATGAAAATGAAATTGCTCAAAGTGAAGCTGCCAGCGGTAAACCGTTCGCTAATTATTGGCTGCATGTGGGCATGCTTCAAGTTAATAATGAAAAAATGTCAAAATCCACAGGTAATTTTTTTACCATAGCAGACGTTCTAAAAAAACATCACCCTGAAGTCATTCGGTATTTTTTGTTAAGCAGTCATTACCGCAGCCCACTCAATTATTCTGAAGAAAATTTACTACTGGCGGGGCGAGCATTGATGCGGCTGTATCAATCGATGAAAGATAGTGCTGCAGTTGAGAATGAAATTGATGAATCATGGGTGAATCAATATAACCTTGCCATGAATGATGATTTTAATACGCCAGAAGCGTTGTCAGTATTGTTTCAATTAAGCCATGAGATCAATAAAACCAAATCTCCAAAACTTGTTGCAACATTAAAGCACCTTGGCGGGACGCTAGGTTTGCTCCAAGAGTTGCCAGAGTCATTTTTAAAGGCAGGGATAGAAAGTGATGCGATGGATAGTATAGTAAAGCTTGTAGAAGAGCGATTTCAAGCAAGGTTAGGGCGTGATTGGGCGAAAGCCGATGAAATTAGAAAGGTGCTTTTAGAACAAGGTATTGAAGTAGAAGATGGTGCCGAAGGCACCACCTGGCGAAAAATTTCTACGTCTTAACTATGAATGTACACATAGGCACTAGATCCAATGTTGAGTGGATAATGGACAGGATCGTAATCTGTAATTTGGATTTGTATGGGCAGCCGTTGTGGCAATAAAAACCAGTTGCTTTCACTGTTCCTGATAATTTGCACCTGGGATGAGCGTTGTATTGCAAGGCGACTAGCGGACCAGTTTCTGGAAAAAATGATACCGTGATACACTTTTTCCCCAAAATAAATTCGTGGATAAATAGAGACCTTATTCCCTGGTTGCACACGTCGTAAATCAGTTTCACTAAAATTGGCTTGAATATAAATTGGATCAGTATCTACCAATGAAAAAATGGGTTGTCGTATTTTAATGGGCGTTCCTAATGCAACAAACATATCTTGTATAGCGCCATTATGTCTAGCATATACGGTTGTTTCATCTAAATTGACTTTGGCATTTTTCATGACAGCAATCAGCGATTTTATGCTCATTTTTTGAGCAAGGATTTGTTGTTGATTTAACTCCAACTCTTTTTCTAAAGCTTCTAGTTCGCTGAAAGCCGCGTTTTTGTCTTTTAATGTTGTGTTAACAATTATCTTTGATACAGCATGGTCGTCTAATGCTGATTTATTATGATCATAATTAAAACGAAATTTTTCAAAACGTTCTTTTTGAGCTTGTATTAGGTGCCGTGTTTTCTCAACTTGTTTTATTAACACCAGCAGGTGCGCGCGCGCCCCGGCGACATCACATTGTGCTTTTATATAAGCTAACTGGTATGGTTTTTTGAATACCGTAAATAGTGGTTGTCCTTTTATAACATGTTGCTCATTTTTAACATATATATCAGTAATATAGCCTTTAACATTAGCGGCAACTGGACGTACATTAGCAACGACAAAAGCATTGTTTGTGAACGGAATTAAATATGAAAAGTGGTAAATGCAGATAAGCGTAAACACACCCATTAAAATGGCAAGAGGGAACTGATGTTTAGTGTTTTTTAACATACTTATACCTTATCAATGCAAACATCATATATTTCATAGATTAATACTATTTTCTTTATGTCTTTATCTATGGAGATGGACTCTTCAATCATGTCAGTAAGGATTGTCGCAATGGCCTGACTATTTTGAAGGTTTTGCGCATTCGAACTAAAATTAAGAGTACTTTGATCGCTATCTTGTCCCAATAGTCTTTTTTGACTGGTTTGTAAGTTAGTTAACAAACGGTTTAAATTGTTGCATATCCATGGGTCAGAACGAATCTCATCGGTTGATAAATAGTAAACTAACAC
>CAXNER010000056.1:0-6508 GCA_964201315.1 Legionellaceae bacterium | reverse complement strand
AAACAGCTGCGTCGTTTCATTTTTTGAAAATTTAAGATTTGTACATTTAAAGAAGTACCTTCAGGAATATAATAAGGAGCCTCGGCTATCGATAACAAACCCTCCATGTCTAACTCTTCCTCTAATACCAGGTTCAAAACATTGCGCAGATGGATCATGCCTACTAAATTATCAATAGTATCTCGATAAAGTGGCAACCGTGTGTGCTGTGCCATTTCTAGTTGAACCAACAACTCATGCCATGGCTGTTCCAAGTTAATGCCAACAATATCTGCCTTTGGCACCATGATGTCTTCGACTCTGGCTTGCTCTAAATCAAGTAAACTAATCAACATACTTTTATGCTCCATCGGCAATAAACCACCTGCCTCATGAACAACTAAACGCAACTCCTCACCTGACAAGACATCCTTATGAACCTGCTCAAAAGAAACGCCTAATAGGCGTAAAATACTATTGGCTATCCAACTGATTAAATGCACCAGCGGCGCAAAAATTAACTGAAGCATTTTCAATGGCAAAGAGCAGGCGAACGCCACCTGCTGTGGGTGGAGTGCGGCAAGCGTTTTAGGTGTCATTTCTGAAAACACCAAAACAATCAGTGATAACAAAGCCGTCGCCACGGCTACACCCGTATTACCATACAAACGCTGTCCAATTAATGTAGCCACCATTGCTGCAACAATATTAGCCAACGTATTACCAATTAGAACAACACTAAGAAGTCTATCCGGATGCAACAGCAATTGACTAACGCGAATCGCTTGTTTGTTTTTTATTTTAACCAAATGACGCAGTCGATATCGGTTAAGTGACATCATCCCGATCTCCGCACCAGAAAAAAAAGCTGAGAACACAATCAACACCAATAAAATAAGCAGAAGAGCCGGAATAGAAAGTTGCACTTATCGTCCTTATAAGCCAATTGAAAAAGAAGAAACCATACGCAACACCTAGATTACAGATGTATTTTTTAAACCGTTGAAAGCCGAAAAAAAATATAAAACGTTTTCTAATTCTACTGCGAGCTTTCGTTGGTTTAAAAAATACATCTGTAATCTAGGTGTTGCGTATGTCCTAAAGAAAAAATGATCATAACAAAAAGGAATCATTTCTGCTGCGCAAAGTGCTTTACAACCTAAAAAAACATTTGCTAAAGATTTGCGATAACCCATTTATTGATAAATAAGAGACCAAAAGAGAGCGCTAACCTACGTAAAGTAGATTAACTCTGTGATACAATCACTGTTTTTCATCAGCCAGCGTGAAGGACGAGGTATAAAACATGTTTGAGAACTTAACTGAACGGTTAACCCGTACATTTAAAAACTTAAGTGGCCAAGGACGCTTGACCGAAGATAATATGCAACAAGCCTTGCGAGAGGTTCGCCTATCGCTGTTAGAGGCTGACGTTGCCCTGCCTGTTGTTAAAGAATTTATCGAGCACATCAAAGAAAAAGCGCTAGGCCAAGAAGTACTAACTAGTTTAAACCCTGATCAAGCTCTGATTAAAATTGTCCATACTGAATTGATCCATGTTTTAGGCGATACCCGAGCCGAATTAAATTTTAAAACTGAACCCCCTGCTGTCTTTTTAATGGCCGGTCTTCAGGGCTCCGGTAAAACCACAAGTGCGGCCAAATTAGCCCGCTATTTAAAAGAAACCGAGAAGAAAAAAATCATGTTGGTGAGTGTGGATGTGTACCGTCCAGCGGCTATTCAACAATTAAAACTGCTCGCAAAAGAACTTGATATAGCATTTTTCTCAGCAGAACCCACAGAAAATCCTCTAACCATTGCAAAGAACGCTCTAGAAAGTGCTAAAAAACAATTCATGGACGTTGTAATTATCGATACGGCCGGACGATTGCACGTTGACGTAACCATGATGGCGGAAATTAAAGCGCTTCATCAAGCCGTTAACCCCATAGAAACACTCTTTGTGGTCGACAGCATGGCAGGACAGGATGCTGCGAATACGGCCAAGGCATTCCACGAAACTATACCACTAACAGGGGTTATTCTAACTAAAACAGATGGTGACGCACGTGGTGGGGCCGCGCTTTCTGTTAAAAACATCACTGGCCAACCCATCAAATTCATGGGTACTGGTGAAAAAATTGACGCCTTAGAGCCTTTTCACCCAGAACGCATTGCATCGCGCATTCTAGGCATGGGTGATATTCTAACCCTCATTGAGGAAGTCGAGCGCAAAACAGACAAAGCCGCAAGTGAAAAACTTGCCAAAAAACTTAAAAAAGGCAAGGGATTTGATCTAGATGATTTCAAACAGCAATTGCTACAAATGAACAACATGGGCGGCATTAGCGGCATGATGAGTAAGTTACCTGGCATGAGCCAGTTACCCCAAAAAGCAGTGGGCCAGGTCAACGATAAAGCATTATCTCAAACCATAGCAATTATTAACTCTATGACAATGAGAGAGCGTCGCATACCCAAAATTATTATTGGTTCTCGCAAAAGAAGAATAGCCCTTGGATCCGGGACTCAAATACAAGACGTCAATCGCATTCTCAAACAATTTAATCAGATGCAAAAGATGATGAAAAAATTTACAAAGCCCGGCGGCATGAAGCAAATGATGCGCGGAATGGGAGGGATGGCTGGTATGAAAGGGATGCTTCCAGACGATTTCAACTAAATCGTTGGAGGCTCTTCCAATACCGAGCTAATTTTCGTACAATACACGGCATTTTTACAAAACTTGAGGCAAACAATGGTCGTTATCCGTTTATCACGAGCCGGCGCTAAAAAGCGTCCTTTTTATCACATCGTTGTGACTGACAGCCGAAGACGTCGCGATAGTAACTATATCGAGAGCATTGGCTATTACAACCCAGTTGCACGTGGACAAGAGATACGCCTGCATCTAGAAGTAGACAAGTTAAGCCACTGGCAAAGTGTTGGTGCACAACTGTCCGACCGCGTGATGTCGTTGGCTAAAGAATTTAATAAGGGCGTAGTTGCCGCATAACGTGAACTTAAACAATGATTGGGTTATTATTGGCCGCTTTGGTCGCCCCCATGGGATCAAAGGACTTGTAACGGTTGTTTCATTCACAGAACCCCGCGACAATATTATGAGTTACACGCATTGGCATGCCTTCATCAACCAACAGTGGCAACCGTTAACGTTGTTGCATCTTGAAATGAATAACAAGTTCATTTTAACCCAGGTTGAAGGTTACCACGAGCGGGAAGACGTGACGCGCTTAACGAATATAGACATTGCGGTTAAGCGTAAACAACTTCCGGTGCTTCAACAAGGCGAATATTACTGGGACCAACTACTTGGTATGCAAGTCGTTAACCAGCAAGGGGTTTTGTTGGGTAAAGTCCAAGAGATTATGCCAACTGGCGCTAATGACGTATTGATTGTGGTTGGGGAAAAGCGACATTTGATTCCATACCTTCCTGGTCGATGTGTTATTGAGGTAGATGATAGCCAACGGGTGATAACCGTTGACTGGGATGCGGACTTTTAACTGATGATGCATCTTGGTGTTGTGAGCTTGATACCTGAGATATTTTTAAGTCTTAAGTATGGCGTCACAGGACGTGCAATAGAACAAGGTTTGGCTAAGGTTGATTACTGGAATCCACGGGAGTGGGCGAGTCGCCCCTACCGTCAAGTGGACGATAAACCCTACGGTGGTGGGCCAGGAATGGTAATGATGTATGAGCCATTGCAGGCAGCAATTGTTCATGCAAAAAGCCAGATGCCCGCCACCTGTAAGACCATTTATTTGAGTCCTCAGGGAAAAAACGTTCAACAGGCTGATTTAAATCAAATTGCTGAACACAAACAATCGCTGCTATTTATAGCAGGGCGGTACGAGGGCATTGACGAACGCATAATTTCAAATTATGTTGACGAGGAATGGTCTCTAGGTGATTTTGTGTTAAGTGGTGGTGAGTTAGCAGCAATGGTATTCATTGATGCACTGATCCGCTTGCTGCCTGGGAGCCTTGGACATCAGGCCTCAGCCATGCAGGACTCGTTTATGAACGGATTATTGGATTGTCCTCACTACACTCGCCCAGCCATGATTCATGATCTTGGGGTACCGGACGTGTTGTTGGGTGGAAGCCATCGTGATATTGAGCGCTGGCGGAGAAAGCAATCGTTAGGCAAAACGTGGCTAAAACGACCAGATTTATTAGAACAATTAAAGTTAGATGATACAGACACGCAACTGCTTGTCGAATTTAAAAGAGAACACGCTGATTCCTGTGAAGGAACGCGCCAGAAATAATGTGCCATATTAGGAGCGACCAATGAGCAACATAATTGATCAAATTAACGCCGAGCAAATGCAAGGCAAAGAAATACCTGAATTTAATCCAGGCGATACTGTGTTAGTCCAGGTTAAAGTAAAAGAAGGTGCCCGCGAGCGTCTGCAAGCATTTGAAGGCATTGTGATTGCTAAACGTAATCGTGGTCTGCATTCTGCCTTTACCGTGCGTAAAATATCTCATAACGTCGGTGTTGAACGTGTTTTCCAAACCTACAGCCCTGTTGTTGACAGCATCACTGTCAAACGATGTGGGGACGTACGCCGCGCCAAGCTTTACTATTTACGCAACTTAGCAGGCCGTGCTGCACGTATTAAAGAAAAATTGCCTGGTAAAAAAGCTGATTAACAACCCTTTGGTTTTAAGTCATTCTATGCTCATTGTCTCCACATTCAATACACCAGCAGGCTGGCTTGAAGTGGCTTATGATGAGCATTATATCTACCAAGCAGCTTTTACTGATGGCTTAACGAAAAAGCACAACGCTGTAAGCAGCCAATTGGGCGATAAAATTGCAGCTGAGCTTAAAGCATACTCTGTTAATCCTCATCATCATTTTCACCTACCACTTAAACCCCTAGGAAGCACATACCAACAAAAAGTTTGGAATGCGTTACTCGTCATCCCCGTCGGGCGAACCGTGACGTATGGTGAACTTGCTACAGCATTGCAAAGTAGCCCTCGAGCAATAGGACAAGCCTGTAAAAAAAATCCTCTTGCGTTATTTATTCCTTGTCACCGAGTTGTTGGTAAAAATAATCAAGGTGGTTATATGGGGCGGGCGGATGCTCTATCCTACAAAGTTTCCCTTTTAGGGCATGAGTCCTAATTTAACGACAGTTCTGGACAAGAAAGAATAAGCGCCATACTTCGAAGGCGATGGGAAGCATAACTCATTGGACATGAAGATACTGGTTTTATACTATAGTCGTTTGAATTTTAAATGACCGATTAATGTTTAAAACCTTCGAAAGCCATTGAGGGCTTTGGAGAGCGGCATGGATGCGTATAGCGTGTTTTAAACATTAATCGGTCATTTAAAATTCAACTCACTATATCGCTCTGATTTTATTAGTTACTTTTATGAACATGATTAAACTGCTGCTGCGATTGATAATACACATAATCGCCAATGATTTGATGTGTTTGATCCGTAGGGTGCCCTAGGTCTTCGAACACATAATGGCCAGCATTAGCTACGGTGGGCATACAAGTGAGCGCCAATTGCTTAGGAGAGCATGCGCCTGTTTTATTGTTCTCAATTAAAAATTGCTGATGCTTACCAAATAGTTTTGGTGTTTCTTTAAAGTCACCAGGCACCGCCATAGAAATTAAAGGCCGAAGCGCGCCATTAATATCAATAATCACCGCATGGGTACCTGCCAGTTTTTTTCGAATCAATGCGTTGGTACGTGTAGTCACTAAATTCATCTCCTCTGACAACTCTGCAGTAGTCATGGAGGAACCTGTCTTTTGTAAGTCTTTTGTCAAACTGCTGATTAATGGCGTACTGCCAAGATCAGGTAACAGCATTACCACTATTTTTTTTGCGCCTGCCTGTTGAAGCGCCACCACTGCGGTCAAGAGATTATCGGCTACGTGCGTTTCTAATCCAGTAAACCGCTGAGGTAGCTTTTGCACATCAAAAATATGCAAGGCGGCTACTAATTTACTCAGATGTTTTTTTTGCAGAACACCTGCTATCCAGACATCAATCATCAATTTTTTCATCAAATCATTACCACCAGACCAAATTAAGTATTCATTCTTTGAAATAGCAATAGAATGCTTAGGCGCATACGTATTTACAAAATAATCAATTTGATTGAGCATTGAAGGCGCTTTATAAGCCCTCGTATTAAGCACACCCGCCCCCTTCGTCCTCGAGCCACCAGCGGCAAAATTATTACCATCAAGAACAGGTATAATATGTGCGGGGATCGGGTGAAATAATGTTTCTGCATCAACATTATTAGGCATCAATCTGGTATTGATGCGGGGGTAATCTCGTGCATAATCTTTGAGAAAATAATAGGCCCAGGTATGCCCCCTGGGCGACGTCCATAGTGGGGTTTTACCTAACTGCTTAACGGTTGGATTATTATTTTGATAACCACTATCAGTCAAACTATCGCCAAAAAAGAAAAACCCTTGTGACAAGGCAGCATGGGCGCTAAAAATTGATAATGTA
>CAXNER010000055.1:0-6515 GCA_964201315.1 Legionellaceae bacterium | reverse complement strand
TGATGCCTCTGAAGGCAACTCTTTTCTGCACTCGCACACCTATAGTGGGAACCCGCTAGCCGTAAGTGCTGCGGTTGCCACCATTAATACCATGCAAACCGAAGGCATCAATCAACAAGCAAAAGAACTTGGTGACCATATGCAACGCTGTTTTTCATCGATTGCGTCACAAACCGGTAAGATTACTAACGTGCGCTCCATTGGCGCTATCGGTGCCGGAGACTTGACGGGCCCTGAAGATAGCCGTATCGGTTTTAAACTACAGCAAGAAGCGCTTAAGCGCGGGGCTCTATTACGCCCATTGGGAAACACGCTATACTGGCTACCACCACTCACAACAGATTCAGAAACCATTGAAACACTAGCTGACATTACCTTAAACTCCATCAATGCTGTGTATAAAAATGTCCATTATGACTGTTGAGAGAAACTTACAATGCATAACTACATTATTAAAACCATCTTCCTCGCCTTAATCTTCATCATAAATTCTTCATGGGCAACGGCTCCTGATGAGAGCAATACAAGTTATTGGGAGTGCAGCGCTCATGATAGTGAAAGCAAACAATGGGATATCAGAAGCATCTATGAGCGAGTCGCCTCAACCAAGGCCTTTGATGCTTGTAAAAAACAAAGCAACGTGCCTTTGTCATGCAAAACAACCAGAGAAAGTTGTGACTATTTTGCCCATGGTACAAGCACGCGCCCCATGTGGCAATGTACGGCATTAGATCAAAAGGCCAAAGCATGGCTTGGTAATGTCTATACCAATAAAGACGATGCAGCATTAGGCGCCAAAGCGTACTGCCAAGAAAAAAGCACTGTGCCTGACAGTTGTTATATTAATTTCATCACGTGTAAAAATCTTAATGAGAGGCCATGATTATGTATTGCATTGGCTTAACAGGAACTACTGGAAGTGGAAAATCTACGGTAGCAAGCAACTTTGCAACATTGGGCATAAACGTAATTAGTGCTGATGAGATAGCTAAACAATTAACCCTAAAGAACGAGCCGGCATTCCAAGACATTCTTCACCATTTTGGTAACGCAGTTTTAACGCCCGCGGGTGAATTAAACCGCCCCTACTTGCGTCAATTAATTTTTAAAAATAAGCAGGAACGTGTATGGCTTGAACAGCTACTCCATCCTCTGATTCGAAAACAAATTGAATATAACATTAGCAACGTTACAACACCCTACTGCATCATTGAAATCCCTCTGCTAACAGACGGGTCGAATTACCCCTACCTTCATCGTATTTTGCTGATTAAAGCAGAGCGTCAACAACAGATAGAGCGATTTATGGCAAGAGACAATAGTTCTAAAGAAGAGGCTCTGGCTGTTTTATTGGCTCAAAAAGCAAATGAAGCCAAGCACCTAGACCTGGCAGACGACATACTCTCAAACACAGGCTCACGTCTAGAGCTCAAAGAAAAAGTCGATGCCTTGCATACAAAATACCTACGGCTTGCACGCTAAGGCTCCTTTAAGTCTCTCTTTTTTTAAGATCATCTAACGGTGCAAAAAACTGCGCAATATCAGCATCTGTAAGTGCCATGTTTTCGGTGATATTGCTCGATAAAATCCCCTCAAACAATTGTCGTTTTTTGGCCTGCATACCCAAAATAGCTTCTTCAACGGTGCCGGCACTAATTAATTTGTATACAAAGACAGGGTTTTCTTGACCAATACGATGGCTTCTATCCGTGGCTTGGTCTTCCACTGCTGGATTCCACCAGGGATCATAGTGAATCACTGTATCTGCGCGGGTTAAATTTAACCCCGTTCCCCCGGCTTTTAAACTGATTAAAAATATAGGCGCAATGCCCGCCTGAAAATCGCGCACAACAGCTTGCCTGTTTTGCGTTTGCCCAGTTAACTGCAGATAAGCATATTTTCTAGCAATCAATTCTTTTTCAATTAATTTAAGCATGGAGGTAAATTGTGAAAAAACTAAAACATGCCGGCCCTCTTCCATTAAATTGTCTAACAACTCCATTAAACTAGTAAGCTTCACCGAAGAATCGTGTGCCATAGCGGCCTCTGGCAACGATAATAACCGAGGATCACAACACACCTGTCTTAATTTTAATAATGCATCTAGCAAAACAATATGACTCTTACCAAACCCTTGACTAGCAATTGCTTCGCGTACTTTTTTCTCCATACTCATACGGATTGCTTCGTACAGATCGCGCTGAGCGCCAGATAATTCAAGCATACGAGTCATTTCTGTTTTTGCCGGTAATTCTCGTGCTACCTGGTTTTTCGTGCGACGTAACATAAAAGGACTTACGCGCCGTACTAATAAATCACGCTTTTCAAGATCAGCATGTTTTTCAATTGGGACTCTGAAAAATTGACGAAAACGTTTAGCATCACCTAATAAACCTGGCATTAAAAAATGAAACAAAGACCAGAGTTCACCCAAATTATTCTCAAGCGGTGTCCCAGTAAGGCATAAACGGTGTTTTCCACGAAGTTGCTGCACTATTTGTGTGGTTTTTGTTCGCGCATTTTTGATAGATTGTGCCTCATCAAGGATCAAATAATAAAAAGAATAATTTAGAAACCGCTCCTTATCGCGCTGAATTAAGCCATACGTGGAAATAACCAAATCATAATCATCAAAATTATCGTTGTGCCTGTCTGAACCATGAAAAACTAAAACCTTTAACGTCGGTGTAAAACGCTTTGCCTCATCAAACCAATTACCCACCAAACTAGTGGGCGCTACAATAAGGCTTGCCTTGTTTATCCGCCCTTGCTCTTTTTCATATTGCAGGTGTGCCAAGGTTTGTACTGTTTTACCCAAACCCATATCATCAGCGAGTACTCCACCAAATTGAATGGTTCGTAAACATTGTAACCAATTCAAACCCTCGTGTTGGTAATCACGTAACTCAGTTAGTAAACCTTCCGGCACAGGGATCACAGGCATGGTCGTGCGCGTCGTTAATTGCTGCAATTGGGTTTGTAAATCACTGGTTCCTATCCACCGCGCCGCCGTCGATGCTATAGCCTGCTCAGCCTCTTGTATCAATGCAAGTTGATACCGATTGATGTCTAACTTTGAATTCTTATTTAAAGACCGATGACCATATTGCAGCAACAAACGTAACAAGGGTTTAATTCGCCCCAGTGAAATTTGTAATATCCGGCCTTCTGCAAAAGGCAAATTAACCAGCTTGTTATCAGGTAAGCTTTCAAGTGTTTCCGAGTCCATACGACTAATTAAATCAACCACCAAAGGAACAATACTCACTGTTTTATTTTCAACAATAATACCCAATTGATAAGCAAAAAAATCATGTCCATCATCATTGATTTCTGAATACCACTCTGCATCATCCGCACTAAGCACCTCGTCAACAACAGGGTATGCAGACTCCGTACGCCAGCCTATTTTTTGCAAACTAGACGGTGGGGGAACAAATCCCAGATTTTCCCTAGCCTGCAACGCATATAAACAAGCCACAGCGTGTTCGCAGCTTACCCGAAACTGACAACTGCAACGGGAAGGACTAGCTGGCCATGTTTTTAAATCAATATGTACATCATAAATTTGACTCGAACTGCCTTTTATTCGCGCTTTCAATAAACCATCACTTAAACGAATACTAAGGACATGACCTAGCCTGTGATAATCTTGTCCGCGCATCAATATGGCAGCCGGAAACACTTCTTTCATCCGTAGCAGCGCAGCTTTCAACATAAAAATCAACCAAAAAAGTACATCACGCAGTGCGTGAAATATAGCCAAAAGATCCATTTTAACTAAAAATGGCGATAGATGCTCAAATTAATATAAAATACATTATCTATTGCTCATCAAAACGACTATAAAATGCCTCAATCACTGTCAATACTCATGGCGCAAATCAATCCTACTGTTGGAGCGATTACCGCCAATACTGCAAAAATAATTGATATTATTCAATCACATCAACATAATCATGATGTTATTATTTTCCCCGAGTTAGCGCTTACAGGATACCCACCGGAAGATTTACTTTTTCGTGATGAATTATTTTATTCTGTTAATAAAGCACTAGAATTAATCAAGGCATGCACCCAACTTTGTCATGTTATCGTTGGCCATCCATGTATTGACGAAGGACAACCGTATAATTCCGCCAGCATTTTTAGCAATGCAAATCGTGTCGCTCTCTATCACAAACAACATTTACCTAATTATGGTGTTTTTGACGAACCCCGATATTTTAACAAAGGCAGCGAGAAGCCATGTCTATTAACCATCAAAAACTACCGCTTAGGTCTTTGCATTTGTGAGGATCTATGGCAACCAGGGCCTGTTGATAAACTTATCGAAAAAAATGCAGATGCCGTGATATGCATCAATGCCTCCCCCTTTGACGTGAATAAATACTCAGCTCGTGAATCGTTATTACGTAGTTATGCAAAACGTGGCGTCGCTATGATTTATGTGAACTTAATTGGTGGCCAAGACGAGCTTGTTTTCGATGGCCAATCACTAGCAATCGATAGCTCTGGTAAAATTTGCGCCCGCGCACCAGCTTTTACTGAACACCTACAAACCATACTACTTAAAGGCAAACACCTGCAAGCTGATATTGCTCCTTTATTAAACAAAGACGCATTGATTTATCAAGCCTTGGTCTGTGGGCTAAGGGATTATGTAGAAAAAAATAAATTCCCGGGCGTGCTCCTTGGTTTGTCTGGCGGGATTGACTCAGCATTAACCTTAAGCATCGCCGTAGACGCTTTAGGCGCCTCTCGCGTACATGCGGTAATGATGCCTTCCAGACATACGGCCTTAATGAGTGAAGAAGATGCTGAACTTCAAGCAAAAACAATGCACGTTAAGTACTCATCATTCTCTATAGAACCTGCATTTAATACATTATTGGCGACATTAGCCCCCTCCTTCACAGGTCTAGCCCCTGATACAACAGAGGAGAATTTACAAGCACGAATTAGAGGCGTTTTGTTAATGGCTCTCTCTAACAAAACGGGTAGCATGCTGCTCTCCACTAGCAATAAAAGCGAGACCGCTGTTGGTTACACAACATTATATGGAGACATGGCTGGAGGCTTTGCTGTGTTAAAAGATGTACTAAAAACGACAGTGTATGCCTTAGCACATTACCGCAATTCACTAGCGCCCGTCATCCCTTCACGGGTTATTACCCGTCCACCAAGTGCTGAGCTTGCCAACAATCAAACGGATCAAGATAGCTTGCCGGAATATGCTGTACTTGACGCCATCATTACAAGCTATATGGACGATAGACTTGATTCCGCTCAAATTATCAAAAAAGGATATAACACTGTTGAGGTATTGAAAGTGCTTAAACTCATCAAACAAAACGAGTACAAACGCCGCCAAGCACCACCTGGTGTAAAAATAAGTGAATGCGCGTTCGGGCGCGATTGGCGTTACCCATTAACATCCGGATTTTGCGATTAACCCTACCTTTTTAGGACTTACGCAAAACCTAGATTACAGATGTATTTTCAAGCCTCATCGTGCAATCTAAAGTCAATTTTGCAAAAAAGATTTCATGTTAACTTGGTGTTTGTTTTCTGATCGCTGAAACTAATAATGGCACACAAGTAGCCACGAATTATAGTGCTTACTGCGGCATTGATATAAGCTTTTATGGGCCTCTTTACCATGAAGCTTGCAAAATAAAGCCAAATCGCTAACATGGAAAGACTTTTTAAAAATAAAGGGACGTTATGAGACTTGCATTTGTATCAGTGGCATTACTTGCCACCAGTGTTGCTAACGCGGCACCCCCTATTGATGGCTGGTACTCAAGTCTATTTGGTGGTTATACCTATTTACCAAACAACATTAACAATACACTCAATGGATTAACACGCTCGAGTGCTACGTATCAATCAGGATATAATGCTGGCGGAAGCATCGGTTATAAAAGCAACCCCATGCGTTACGAGGGTCAACTTACCTACTTATCCGCTAACCTAGATAAATTTAAAATAAACCACATCGAGCAAAAAGGCGTAAGGGGATACAGTGACGCAGTCCTAGCGTTTGCTAATGCTTATTATGATTTTCCTAACCTAGTAAATGCTCTACAACCTTTTGTGGGAATCGGAATTGGTTATGGCTGGGTACAAGCTAAATTAAACAGCACAGGCCCCACCGTAGCGACTCAATTTACAGGGTCCAATACCAAATTCGCCTATCAAGCGACGGCTGGATTAACCTACAATTTTTCTGAAAATTACGCACTTAACATAGGCTACCGCTATGTTGCCACCGTGCGTGCTGATGAACTGAGCAAATCATTTCAAGCATCCCTAGCTAGTCTTGGTGTGGTCTATCGTTTTAATGAAGGTAACTATAAGTAAGGATACGTCATGAAACAGTCATTTAAATTGCTAGGATTAGCAACCTTATTATTGGTAAATGAGGGCTCGTACGCGGCCAATCCGCCACAAGGATGGTATGGCGGAATAATACTCGGCGCCAGTTATACACCTGCTACCAATTACGATTA
>CAXNER010000054.1:0-6519 GCA_964201315.1 Legionellaceae bacterium | reverse complement strand
ACTTACACATGATTGCGCCCTTGCAATTCTTACCGAGAAAGATCCCGACAGTTTGGACGTGATTCGGCACTCCACGGCCCACCTATTGGCGCAAGCCGTTAAACTACTGTTTCCTACGGCTCAAGTTACTATTGGCCCTGTTATTGATGATGGGTTTTACTATGATTTCGCCTATGCCAGGCCATTTACACCTGATGATCTTTTGCATATTGAAGAAAAAATGCAAGAGCTGGTGTGCGCTGATTACCCAATCATACGCCGTGATATGCCGCGTGATGAGGCTATCGCTTATTTTATTAAGATAGGCGAAGAGTATAAAGCTAAAATTATTGCAGATATTCCCGTTGGTGAAACACTCACTTTATACCGTCAGGGTGATTTTGAAGATCTTTGCCGCGGTCCTCATGTTCCTTCGACTGGGTGTTTGAAAGCCTTTAAGTTAACGCGTCTTGCTGGTGCCTATTGGAGAGGGGATGCGAGCAACGAAATGCTACAACGTATTTATGGTACTGCGTGGGCCGATAAAAAAGCGCTAGAACAATACTTATTTCGGCTGGAAGAAGCCGAAAAACGTGATCATCGCAAATTGGGCAAGACTCTGGATTTATTTCATTTTCAAGACATAGCGCCCGGTATGGTTTTTTGGCATCCAAAAGGATGGACTATCTATCAAATAATGGAACAATACATTCGGGGACGCTTGGCTGATTTTGGATATCAAGAAATCAAGACACCTCAGTTGGTTGATAAGGTTCTGTGGGAGAAATCAGGACACTGGGATAACTTCCATGACAATATGTTTTTTACGGAAACAGAAAATCGCACGTATGCGGTTAAGCCTATGAATTGCCCATGCCATGTACAGGTCTACAATCAAGGGCTTAAAAGTTACCGTGATTTACCTTATCGATTGTCTGAATTTGGCAATTGTCATCGCTGTGAGCCATCAGGCGCTTTGCACGGCTTGATGCGGGTACGTAATTTTGTACAAGATGATGCGCATATTTTTTGCACGGATGCTCAAATTCAGTCTGAAGTGGCTACATTGCTTGAGTTTGTACAGTCTGTTTATGCTGATTTTGGTTTCTCTGACATTGTCTACCGCTTGGCCCTTCGACCAGAGAAACGTGTTGGAACTGATGCAGTATGGGATAAATCGGAAGCTGCGTTAAAAAATGCCATGAAGAGCAGAAACATTGATTGGATTGATGCTCCTGGAGAGGGCGCGTTTTATGGGCCTAAAATTGAGTGCTCACTGGCGGATTGTTTAGGGCGCGTTTGGCAATGTGGTACCATTCAAGTTGATTTTTCTATGCCAGAGCGATTGGATGCTCAATTTGTGGCAGAAGATGGCAGTCGACAAACGCCAGTCATGTTGCATCGCGCTATTTTGGGTACGTTTGAGCGCTTTATGGGTATTTTACTCGAACATCATGCTGGAAATTTACCATTGTGGTTGGCTCCAGTTCAAGTGGCGGTGCTTACGATCAGTGAAAAACAACACGAATATGCGGCGAAAATTAACCAAATTTTACAAAAAAAGGGTATTCGTGCAAATTTTGACTTGAGAAATGAGAAGATTGGCTTTAAAATCCGCGAGCACACGCTACAAAAAGTGCCTTATCTCTTGATCATTGGTGACAAAGAGGTTGAACAAAACCTTGTTGCTGTGCGTTCTCGTGATGGTAAAGACCTAGGTGTGATGAGCATAGATACGATTTACGATACGTTGCAACAGGAAATTAATACGCGCGTTGCGTCGTAACAAAAGGTATTATAGCTAGAGCAGTCCGATGACAATGTTGTTTTTACACGTTGACCGCTCTGTTGTTTTGGCTGTTATTATTTAAACCAGTTGGAGGATTAACCATTAGTGCATCAAATAAGCGTGATAGTGATCGCGCGCGAATCAACGAACAAATCAATGTACCAGAGGTACGCTTAATTGATGTAGATGGCAATCAGGCTGGAGTGGTTTCAGTACGCGAAGCGTTGCGAATGGCGGAAGAGGGCGGTTTTGACTTGGTTGAAATATCACCAACGGCCAAGCCGCCAGTATGTCGTATTATGGATTATGGTAAATTTCTCTTTGAAGTGAGTAAGAAACAAGCTGAAGCGAAGAAAAAGCAGAAGCAGATTCAAGTTAAAGAGCTAAAATTCCGTCCAACGACGGAAGAAGGGGATTATCAGGTCAAGCTACGCAACCTGGTACGTTTCCTAAATCATGGTGATAAAGTCAAAATCACGCTGCGATTTCGTGGCCGTGAAGTGGCGCATCAGGACCTTGGTATGAAGATTCTTGAGCGGGTGCAGCAAGACACTGCGGAATTTGCAGTGGTTGAGCAACATCCAAAGCGCGAGGGTCGCCAATTACTGATGGTCTTATCACCTAAGAAAAAATAAGGAACGTGCTAAATAATTTAGTGCGATCCCACGGGTAACTGTGTTCTGTGATTAACGAAAATAATTGTTTTGCATAGAGAGATAGCGGTTTTCTTATCAGTTACAAAGTAGAGGGCACCTCAAGATGGTTTGGGAGGCTCTTAAATTTTTAATGCGGAGTACATTTGTAATGCCAAAGTTAAAGACACATCGTGGAGCGCACAAACGCTTCAGGAAAACAGCAAGTGGTGCGATTAAACGTCGTGGCGCTTATAGGAATCATATCCTCACCAAAAAGTCGACAAAGCAAAAACGCCAATTGCGCGTTTCTTCAGGCACATTAAAACAATGTGATGCGCGTCTGGCTGAGCGTATGTTGCACGGTAGTTAAGGGGAGGAATGAATAATGCCAAGAGTTAAACGTGGTGTGACAGCAAGAGCTCGTCACAAAAAAGTTTTAGATCAAGCCAAAGGTTATTACGGCGCCCGTAGCCGGACCTACCGAGTAGCTAAACAGGCCGTTATTAAAGCCGGCCAATATGCTTATCGCGATAGACGTCAAAAGAAACGTCAATTTCGTGCTTTGTGGATTGTGCGTATTAATGCCCAAGCGAGAGAATGTGGTCTTTCTTACAGTCGCTTAATTGATGGCTTGAAAAAGGCTGAGATCGAGCTGGATCGCAAGGTGCTTGCCGATATGGCTGTGCACGATAAGCATGCTTTTGCGGCAGTTGCAGAACTTGCAAAAGCGGCACTTGCTTAAAAAATATACGTAGTGAAATATATGTATTAACAGGGAGGCTTCAGCCTCCCTTTTACTTGTGGGATATATCATGCAAGATATCACTATTCTACAGCAGCAAGCGTTTGCTGCTATTCTGCAAGCGAAAGATGCTGGTGTCTTAGAGGCAATTCGTGTTGAATATTTAGGAAAAAAAGGCCGCTTGACGGAAATCCTTAAAAATTTGGTTAATCTATCTGCTGAAGACAAGCCCAAGGTGGGGCAATTCGTTAATCAGGCTAAACGCGATATTAGTGCATGCATTGAAGATAAAATGCTGGAATTAAAAGAGCAAGAATTGCAGCATAAACTTAGTACAGAGAAAGTTGATGTTACGCTATCAGGACGCAGTAACCAAACAGGTTCATTACACCCAGTGACACAAGTTAAGCAGCGTATTAATGATTATTTCAGTCGCATGGGTTTTGATATTGTTGAAGGGCCTGAAATAGAAACAGAATTTTATAATTTTGAAGCATTAAATATTCCCTCACACCATCCAGCGCGCGCGATGCACGATACTTTTTATTTTGGTGATGGTCGCTTATTAAGAACACACACGTCTCCTGTACAAATTCGCACGATGGAAAATCGTACACCGCCCCTGCGATTGATTGCCCCTGGCCGTGTTTATCGTTGTGACTCTGATTTGACGCATACACCTATGTTTCATCAAGTTGAGGGATTGTTGATTGATAAGCAGGCAACATTGGCCGGATTAAAAGGATTGCTGCATGATTTTTTTGCGGCGTTCTTTGGAAAAGAGTTAGCCATACGCTTTAGACCGTCCTATTTTCCCTTTACTGAGCCATCTGCAGAAGTAGACATAGAATGTACGCAGTGCAGTGGCCGTGGTTGTCGTTCTTGCAAATTTACAGGCTGGCTTGAGGTGCTTGGTTGCGGCATGGTGCACCCCAATGTTCTAGCGGCGGTTAATATATCGCCGGATGAATATCAAGGATGGGCCTTTGGCATGGGTATGGATAGATTGGCTATGCTTTACTACGGCATTGATGATTTGCGCATGATGTTTGAGAATGATTTAACTTTTTTAAATCAGTTTTAATAACAAATTATTTTCCTTGTCACAGGCCTTTGATTGAGGGAAGGAAAAAATACAACGGTAGGAAGCGTCAATGAAAGTAAGTGAATTGTGGTTACGTGAGTGGGTTAATCCGTCTTTAACGGGGCCACAACTAGCAACCCAACTAACCATGGCTGGTTTAGAAGTAGATGCTCTAAACCCCGTAGCCGGTGAATTTACCCATGTGGTCGTGGCTAAAGTCTTAAAGACAACGCCGCACCCAGAAGCAGATAAATTAACCTTGTGTGAAGTGGATGCAGGTACTGGCATCCATCTAAAGATAGTGTGTGGGGCGGCCAACGTACGCGCGGGCTTGAACGTGGCGTTGGCACTCTCCGGTGCGAGTTTGCCAGGGGGGATCTTAATAAAAGAATCGATGCTTCGTGGCCAACCCTCACAAGGCATGCTGTGTTCCGTTGCAGAGCTTGGTTTGGAAGAAAGCTCTGAGGGGATCATGGAGCTTGCCGACGATGCACCAATAGGTGCTGATTTGCGAGATTATTTATTGCTCAATGATCATGTTTTAGAGATTGATCTTACACCCAACCGTGCTGATTGCTTTAGTATTTTGGGGGTGGCTCGCGAAGTAGCAGCCTTAAATAATGTTCCCCTTCATGAGCATCCATCGGTGGTGAACGTACCTGTCATAAATGACAAGCTTAGTATTCATCTCGAGGCCCCTGAAGCATGTCCTCAGTATTGTGGCCGTATTATTCGTGGCATTAATAGAGAGGCGCTAACACCACTCTGGATGAAGGAGCGGTTACGTCGAGGCGGGATTCGTTCACTGCACCCCGTGGTTGATGTGACAAACTATGTGATGCTTGAACTTGGCCAGCCCATGCATGCTTTTGATTTAAATGCCATTGACGGAAGTATTTCTGTACGGTTTGGCCGGGCGTCTGAGACGCTGATATTGCTGGATGGTGATGACGTTACACTAAATGAAAAAGTCTTAGTGATTGCTGATAATACTCAGCCATTAGCCATGGCTGGCGTAATGGGCGGTGAGGCGAGTGCTGTAAATGCAAATACGACGGATATATTTCTTGAAAGCGCTTTTTTTAATCCATTGATAATTGCAGGTGTTGCTCGTCATTTTGGTTTAAGCAGTGATTCATCTCAACGCTTTGAGCGAGGTGTTGATCCCTCTCTGCAGACGTTGGCTTTAGAACGTGCGACAGACCTATTGCTTCAAATCGTGGGTGGTCAGGCAGGCCCCGTGAACGTTGTAAGTAATCTTGAATATTTACCCGCTAAAATCAATGTTTCATTTTCACCCGCGAAGGTTAAGCAGTTAACCGGCGTGGATGTCTCTGAAGATGAGATGCTTGTGACACTAAATGGACTGGGCATGAACGTTGTGCGCCATGGTGCATATTGGGATGTTGCTGTACCTTCACACCGGTTTGATATCTCTCTTGATGTTGATCTAGTGGAGGAAATAGTTCGTCTGCATGGGTATGACAATATTAAGGCAGAGAGTTGGGTTGCTGTGGTGCAATCGGGTAAAACAAATGAATACGAGGCATTACTGAGTCAAATTTCCCAATTTTTATGCGACAAGGGATACCATGAGACTATTAATTATAGTTTTGTTGATCCTGAGTTACAGAAGGCACTTTATCCAGACGTGCAAACCATGACATTACTCAATCCAATTTCATCTGAACTATCAGAGATGCGAGTAGGCATGTGGCCTGGGTTGATCGCCTCCATGGTTTACAATGCCCATCGGCAACAGGCGGCCATTAAATTTTTTGAGGCCGGTGTTGTTTTCGATGTGAAGGGTGGCCAATTGCAAGAACGTTCTTGTATCGCGGGGCTATTAGCTGGTGAGCAAGGCCTTCTTAACTGGAGTGAGCCATCTCGAGCGTTTGATTTTTACGATGCGAAGGGTGACTTGCAATCACTATTTGCAAGATTGAACTTGCATGATGTTCAATTTGTGGCAGCAACGCACGAGGCACTTCACCCCGGGCAAACGGCACGTATTCTCATTGATGAGAAAGAAATAGGTTGGATAGGCGTGCTTCACCCTCGAATAGCCGACGAACTTCAAATTAGCAATGATGTCATTGTGTTTGAATTATCTTTAATGCCTCTAATTCATAAAATACCAGTTCGTTTCCAAGCAATTTCAAAATATCCTCAAATTAGACGTGATTTATCGTTGTTGGTGAGCGATGATGTTAGTGCAGCACAGATTGAACGAGCCGTTCGTGGGGTTGTTGCTAAAGAGTTGCTGAAGTCGTTTGATGTTTTTGATGTG